>CAYFUQ010000172.1:0-1022 GCA_964346415.1 uncultured Proteiniphilum sp. | reverse complement strand
CCTCCCCAGGTGCTCATACGCATGCCTCGTTGCCTCTCGGCCTCTGGGGGTGCGCTTGATAAAGCCCTCTTTAATAAGGAAAGGCTCATACACCTCCTCGATGGTACCGGCGTCTTCACCTACAGCGGTGGCGATGGTAGTGATACCCACGGGCCCTCCGTGGAATTTGTCGATGATGGTGAGGAGGATTTTGTTGTCCATTTCGTCGAGGCCGAAGCGGTCGATGTTGAGAGCTTCCAGCGAGTAGGCTGCGATTTCAAGGTCGATGCTGCCGGTGCCTTTCACCTGTGCAAAGTCGCGCACACGCCGTAAGAGTGCGTTGGCGATACGTGGAGTACCGCGACTGCGTGACGCAATCTCGTGAGCAGCATCGGTGGTGCAGTTCACACCCAGAATGGAAGCCGAGCGCAGTACGATATGTTGGAGAATGGGTGTGTCGTAGTATTGAAGGTGCATATTGATGCCGAAGCGAGCACGCAGGGGGCTGGTGAGCAATCCGCTGCGGGTGGTGGCACCAACAAGCGTGAAGGGTTCCAGTTCGATTTGTATTGAGCGCGCGCTGGGGCCTTTATCTATCATGATATCGATGCGATAATCTTCCATTGCGCTGTAGAGGTATTCTTCAACGATGGGTGAGAGACGATGTATCTCATCGATAAAGAGCACATCGTTTGGCTCGAGCGAAGTGAGAATGCCTGCCAGGTCGCCCGGCTTGTCGAGCACCGGACCCGAGGTGAGCTTAAAGCCCACGTTTAGTTCGTTGGCAATGATGTTGGCAAGCGTTGTTTTGCCAAGCCCCGGAGGACCGTGCAGCAGTGTGTGGTCGAGCGACTCCTCGCGCATTCGTGCAGCGCTAACAAATACCTGCAGGTTTTCCACTATCTTGTCCTGCCCGCTAAAGTCGTCAAACGACAACGGCCTCAACGCTATATCGAAATCTTTTTCAGTATTATTTATTCGTTCGTGATGTATGTTGAAGTCTTCTTCCATGTTGCTGTTTGTTTTTGCAAAAGTAAGGAATA
>CAYFUQ010000171.1:0-1071 GCA_964346415.1 uncultured Proteiniphilum sp. | reverse complement strand
CGAAAATAATAAATGAGTCGATTATTATTGCTAATCGACTCAAAATATCGCTATATTTGCAACGATTAAATGTTTTAATCGACTCAAATACCTACAAAAATGTATAATTGGCAACACAAAAACTGGGCGGAATTTGTTTATAACGAACAGATGGTGAGCGAATATGCTTTGCAGTTTGCTGAACTAAGCGGTGTGGCTATGGGGGTGTTTAATACTCTTGACAGCGCTAAGCAGCAGGACGAGATTATAGGGTTAATAATTTCGGAGGCTTTGAAGACTTCTGCCATTGAGGGGGAAATGCTTTCCCGGGAGGATTTGATGTCGTCCATCAGAAACCGACTGGGACTAAACGAAACACTTATACATGTGAAAGACAAAAGGGCTGAGAATGTGGCCTTGCTAATGTTGAAGGTGCGAGAAAATTATGCTGACAAACTATCTGAACAGACTATAAAGGAGTGGCATCAGGCGCTTTTTAGCAACTCTAAATATGTAAATGCAGGTGAGTATCGAAAGGGAATTGAGCCAATGCAGATTGTGTCGGGTGCTTTTGGGAGGGAGGTTGTGCACTATGAGGCTCCACCTTCGGACAGTGTTCCGATGGAGATGAAGCGGTTTGTAAGCTGGTACAACGATTTCGAAACCGGAGGAAATTTGCTCAAGATAATGGTTAAGACGGCAATTGCTCATCTCTATTTTGAGAGTATTCATCCGTTTGAGGATGGAAATGGCCGAATAGGACGGGCCTTGATAGAGAAGTGTCTGGCGGAGTCACTCAACAGATCTGTAATTTTGAGCGTGTCAACTGCTATTGAGAATGACAAAAAGAGATATTATGCGGAGTTGAACCGGGCTTCAATGTCTCTTGAGATTGATGATTGGCTTGTTTACTTTGCAAAATTGCTTATCGAGGCACAGCGAAATGCTATTGATGTAATTAACCTGTCGATTAAGAAGGCACGCCTCTTTGATACTTATGCGAATGTGCTTAACGAAAGACAAATTAAGGTATTGAATAAGATGTTTGACTTGGGTGCAGAGGATTTTGAGGGCGGAATGACAACCAGAAAG
>CAYFUQ010000170.1:0-1131 GCA_964346415.1 uncultured Proteiniphilum sp. | reverse complement strand
TTGCAGGAGGCTGTGGGCGATACTTATGGCAAGTTGTTCTACCCTGCCATATCGGGTGTAGCACGTTCCCTTAATTTTTACCCCATCGGAAATGAAACGGCAGCTGACGGCATAGTGAATATGGCTATGGGCTTGGGCAAATATATTGTGGAGGGTGAAAGCGGACTTAGGTTTTCGCCAAAGCATCCCAGGAATGTGTTGCAACTGAGCACTCTCGACCTTGCCCTGCGTGACACTCAAACACAGTTTTATGCTCTCGATCTGGAGTCTGCATCCATGGATTTCTCAATCGATGATGGTTTCAATTTGCAAAAACTGCGCATCAGGCATGCCGACAAGGATACGCCGCTGCGCTTTATAGCTTCCACATACGACCCCAACGACCAGATAATCCGCGATGGATACCACGAAGGAGGTCGCAAAATCATCTCCTTTGCAAATATTCTGAAACATGACACCCTGCCGCTGGCAGAAACGCTGCACCGTGTGCTCAAAATAGGCGAAGAGGGGATGGGGCGAGCTGTGGAGATTGAGTTTGCCGTCAATATCACAAGTCAAAACCATGCACAGTTTTATATGTTGCAAATTCGCCCCATTGTGGATAATCGTGAGGTGCTGAGTGAAGACCTGAGTCAGATAAACCCCAAGGATACTCTGCTATACTCTTTCAGCGCACTTGGCAATGGCAAGATGACCGATATGTGCGATATTGTCTATGTGAAGACAGGCAACTTTTCGGCAGCCAACAATCCGCTTATTGCCCGTGAGATTGAAAAGCTCAACAAGCAGTTTATAGCCCTTGATGAGAACTATGTTCTGGTTGGTCCCGGTCGCTGGGGCTCATCCGATCAGTGGCTGGGCATCCCCGTCAAGTGGGCTCATATATCTCAGGCGCGCGTCATAGTGGAACTGGGATTGGAAAACTACCGTATAGAACCCAGTCAGGGCACGCACTTCTTCCAAAACCTCACATCGTTTGGCGTGGGCTATTTCACTGTCAATCCCTATCTGGGCAACAATGAACACTTCGACGAAGAATATCTCAACTCCCTTCCCGCTGTGTATGAGTCGGAATTTGTCCGCCATGTCAGGCTCGACGCGCCGTTTACTGTCAAAATTAATGGAGAAAAG
>CAYFUQ010000169.1:0-1134 GCA_964346415.1 uncultured Proteiniphilum sp. | reverse complement strand
AGGAGGCACAGTTGCATCCGATGGGTACACTATCGCGTGAAGAACTGCTTGAGACTATTGAGCTGCTTAGAGAGGATGTGGAGGCCAAAAGCAAAACAGTTCCTCCCTACTATCTCACGTTTATCCGAAAATGGCTGGGCGAGGAGTCGCATGAGCAAACCCGCATTTGGGAGGATATGCTGACTTCGCTCTACACCGAGTATGGGCTGGAGGTTAAAAACACGTTGATGTCTCGTTGGTTTGAGATGAATATGGATGTTAACAATATCCTGTCGGCCATATATGCAAAAAAGCATGGGATGGAAGTATCGAAAGCAGTGGTGGGAAATAATGTAGTTGCACGTACAATAAGAGAAAACAGTAACCTGCGCGACTTTGGATTAAGTCTGGAGTTTGAAAACTTTGAGATGATTCAGAGAATTTCCGATGAGGATGATATCTATGAAAGAGAACGCAAGATTGACAAATACCGCTGGGACTGGCTGGAAGAAAACACTGTGTTTGACTATTTCAATATAGAATACATATTTGCGTATCTGTGCAAACTGCAAATTCTGGAACGTTGGGTGAGTCTTAATGCCGAAGAGGGCGAACGTATCTTTAGATTGCTGATTGATTCGCTCAAGAACGAAGTGGATGTTCCGGAAGAATAATAAGAAAAAACAAAAGAAAAACTATATATGCTAACAAAAGGAATTGTAAGAGGTATCATTTCCAACCTGGTGACCGTTGAAGTGGACGGTCCGGTTGCGCAAAACGAGATTGCCTATATCAATCTTGATGGTACAAACCTGATGTCGGAAGTCATCAAGGTGGTGGGCAAGAACGTTTATGTTCAGGTGTTTGAAAGTACCCGCGGACTGAAAATTGGCTCCACCGTTGAGTTTAGAGGACACATGCTTGAGGTAACTCTCGGGCCCGGACTACTGGAACGAAACCTTGACGGACTTCAGAACGACTTGGATAAAATGGATGGTGTATTCCTGAAAAGAGGACAATATACTTTCCCGTTAGATGATGACAAATTGTGGAGCTTCAAACCCATGGTTGAGGTGGGCGATACGGTATCGGCTGCTTCTTGGTTGGGCGAGGTGGACGAAAACTTCCAGCCACATAAGATTATGGTGCCTTTCA
>CAYFUQ010000168.1:0-1135 GCA_964346415.1 uncultured Proteiniphilum sp. | reverse complement strand
TGTGTTTTATGCAATTTAATTGTATGTTTCGTTTAAGTTTTTTCTTCAGATAATGCTCAGTCACCTCCTCCCTATACCACTCATCCACTTTAGTTGTCAACCAAAAGGTGGAGAATACGACTTACAGTATGATATTTGTTAATTGGAAAGCGTTCACTATTTAAGGAAAAGCACCAAAAACTTAATTAGTGACACATGCTAATTGAACAAAACTTCATAACTTATCACTCAAAACACATAAATTCCCCATCATTTTCCTCTTTTTCCTCAAAAATATTTTGCTCATCTCAAACATTTCACATACCTTTGAAATCAGCACAGACTGCACTGTAAGCCAACGGGTTAACGAACACTTTTGCAGTCAAAAACGAGGTTTTTCAACTTGGCAAAATGTCTGAAATCTGAAAAACGACCCTCCCGTAAATGCGGAAGTTTAATTGTTAGATTGGCAAAGCCACTCCCGCAAATGCGGAAGTATAGTTGACAGATTAGCAATAGAGTTTCCGCACTTGCGGAAGGAATATTGACAATCTGACAAAGCACCTCCCGCAAATGCGGGAATAATGATGCAACATTGACATTACAGCTTCCGCATATGCGGAAGGGATATTGCAACATTGACATTGCGGCTTCCGCATATGCGGAAGGGGCAATGCTACTTTTACATCGGAGTTTCCGCACATACGGAAGGCGTATTGCTAATTTAGCAATGCGCCTTCCGCATTTCATGGAGTACCGTTTGACTTTGGTCGGGAAGAATAATGATATCCGCGAGGGTCGTTTCAGTTTGGTCGGGAACAATAATGATATCCGATAGAGTCGTTTCACCTTGGTCGGGAAGAAAAGTGATATCCGGGAGGGTCGTTTTGCTTTCGTCGGGAAGAATAGTGATGTCCGGGCGGGTCGTTTCACTTTGGTCAGGGACAAAAGTGATGTCAGGAAGGGTCGTTTCACTTTGGTCGGGGACAATAGTGATGTCGGGACGAGTCGGTTCACTTTGTTCCGCAACAATAGTGATATCTGGATTGGAGGTGGAGCGATGAACTTATATGTTCAGTGATTTATAAATTGTAGGTAGGCCACTGAACTTATAAACTCGGTGATTTAGAAATCGCAGGTAGGGCGATGAACTAAT
>CAYFUQ010000167.1:0-1202 GCA_964346415.1 uncultured Proteiniphilum sp. | reverse complement strand
CCCTCGGCTGTATAACTACCATCGTTATTAACCCACCACAGAAATCCATAACCGCCATCGGCAAACACTTCCGTTCTGATTAAAATATTTGTCGCATCCCTCACCCACTCGTCAGCAAGAATCGATTCCCCATCGATAACCCCTCCTCCGAGCATAAACAAGCCCAAACGTGCATAGTCCCGCAACGAAGCCGATATTCCACTGCCACCGATATTGATACCGCTGCATTCGTCAGCCAACCAATACCCGCAATGTTGCATACCAAAAGGCCTCCACACTTTCTCCGACATATATTCTGCCAGACTCATGCCGGTAGCTTTGTCAATCAAAAGACCTACCAGGTCAGTCTCGCCTGTGCTATAGTTCCAGTGCTCACCGGGAGTATTAACTTGCTTCAAAGGCTTCATATAGGTTAATATATGTGCCTCATCGCCCTCGCATTCTGCCTGGTACATCACCGCTACGTCCGATTTTGGATCAAAATAATCTTCATTCCATTCAATACCCGAAGTCATCGTGAGCAACTGACGAACCGTCACCTTACCATAATCATAATCTTTTAGTTCCGGAATATAATCTCCCAACTCGTCATCCATACTCTTGATATAACCATCTTTAAGGGCAGCTCCTACAAGCATTGACGACATTGATTTTGCCACAGAAAAGGAAGTCCACAGCGTATTCTGGTCAATACCCTCATTATACACCTCCAGCTTCACCTCATCATTTTGCACTGCAATCACGCCGGCAATCCGATTTTTATCCATATACTTCTGCAAAGTTGTCTTTCCCTTCCACTTTGGCACAATCTGGGTGGTCTCTTTCAGTTCATATACATTATCGCCCGCCTCAATGGGGACACTCGGATAAATACTGTGCATAATGGGAAAACGACGTTCTTTCTCGTCCTGTGACCAGAAGAGTAAACTCTCAAGCTTCTGCCCCATCGTCTCACCGAGAATGTTTTCGGGCAAATCCCGTGCATCTATAATTTGGTCATTTATGCATATTTTGGTCACAACCTCATTCTTTGGTTGTGCGCAGCTTGCCAGCAATACCAGTGCCACGAGTAGGTTTCTTACAATCTTTCTCATAATATATTATGTGTGTGATAATTCAAATGATTAGGTCAAAGATATGAATTGATTGTGTTTTATGCAATTTAATTGTATGTTTCGTTTAAGTTTTTTCTTCAGATAATG
>CAYFUQ010000166.1:0-1225 GCA_964346415.1 uncultured Proteiniphilum sp. | reverse complement strand
AAAAGAAGCTGTCTAATGAAGTAAAACTTCATTGTGAGACAGCCTCTTTTTTGTTGTGCATATTTTTGTGCAACTTACTTCATATAGAAAGTAATGCTTTTAGCTTTCACAAGTTCGTCGTGTGATATTCTGAAACCTTTGTGACGCTTGCCATCGATTTCAATCTTGTCAATCAGTTGTGAACTGCTTGTCGGGCGCACCACTTTGATGTCAAGTTTTCCGTTTGGATAATAGTTGCTGTCGAGATTGAGCGTGACATTATCGAAAACAGGAGAAGTGAATGTATATGACGGGTCTGTTGCATTGTCGGGATAGAATCCTATCATTGAGAATATAGCCCATGTAGACATGGTGCCCGTATCGTCATTGCCGGGCAATCCGCCGGGCGAGTTTTTGAAATGCTCTGCCAGTAGTTCCTGCGTCAGCTTTTGTGTACGCCACTCTTCTCCTTTGATGTAGCTAAACAGATATGGATAGCTGATGTTTGGTTCGTTGGTGGGATCGTAGTGATTGTCTTCAAATACTTCATGCAGTTTGTTTACAAACTTTCGTTTGCCTCCATACATTCTTATCATACCGTCGATATCGTGCGGAATCATAAATGAATAGCTCCATGAGCTGCCTTCGTGAAATCCGGGAACATCTTCGAAGTTCTCGCCCTGCTTGGGGTCAAACGGGGTTAGAAACTTTCCGTCGGGTAATATGGGGCGCAACAAGCCATACTCTTTTGAGTAGTATTTGCTGTAGTTGAGCGATTGCTCATAAAATCGTTTTGCATCATCCTTTTTGCCAAGGGCTGCTGCAAATTTCGAAAGTGCATTGTCAGCAATATAATATTCCAATGCATGAGCTACTGAGTTGTCATATTGGCTGCGCAATGGCACATATCCCAGGTTCCAGTAGTCATCATTATCATCGCGAATAAAGTTGTCTTTGCCGGGAGTTGTGGCTGATTTAATCATTGCTTCATAAGCGGTGTTCACATCAAAGTCGCGCAGTCCTTTCATCCAGCTGTCCACAATAACCGGGATGGCGGGGTCGCCTTCCATCGTTAGGGTCTCGCGGCTGTATAGCTCCCAGCGGGGAAGCCAGCCTCCTTCTTTGTACATATCCACCATTGTGCGAACCATATCCAGCTGTTTGTCGGGATAGAGCAGTGTCATCAGTTGGTGAACGTTGCGATAGGTGTCCCACAGCGAGAACACGGTATATCGTGTTGACTCTG
>CAYFUQ010000165.1:0-1253 GCA_964346415.1 uncultured Proteiniphilum sp. | reverse complement strand
AGTGAGTTGGGAATGCACTACACAAGCGTGCCTAACATTATGAAAGTAATCCAGCCACTTTTCCTAAACGATTTGGAAGAGGCATTTGTGGAGGCGTATGACAACCCCAAGAAACTGGACGAACTACTGATACGTATTTCAAAGATAAAGTTCTTTGACCCGGCTTGTGGTAGTGGCAATTTTTTGATTATTACCTACAAAGAACTACGTCGCCTGGAAATCCGTATTTGGGAACGTATTATTGATATCACCAAACTTCGCATCATACCCTTTAGCAATATCAGCATCTCACAATTCTACGGAATTGAGATTGACAGTTTTGCTCACGAAATTGCAATGCTCTCACTTTGGCTTGCAGAGCATCAGATGAATGCTGAGTTTACAAAAAGCTTTGCCAACGTAAAGATCGATGCTTTGCCGCTTAAGAATATTGACACAATAGTTCAGGGAAATGCCTGCCGTTTGAATTGGGAAGACGTTTGCCCTCATGAACCGGAGGAGGAGGTGTATGTGTTTGGGAATCCGCCGTATTTGGGAGCAAGACTATTAGATAAGAGTCAAAAAGAAGATATGGCCTTTGTTTTGTCTAATGTTAATGGATATAACAATTTAGACTATATCGCCATTTGGTTTTATTTAGCTGCTAAATATATTGAAGACACATCAGCCAAATATGCTTTTGTTTCTACCAATTCGATTATACAAGGCGAACAAGTAAGCCTTTTATGGGAACCTATTTTTGATTTAGGCCTTGAAATTAATTTTGCACACACCTCATTTAAGTGGACGAATAATGCAAAGCATAATGCTGGTGTGACCTGTGTCGTAGTTGGTGTTGCTGAAGAGACAAAGAAACCAAAAGTATTGTATCACAATAATAAAATAGAACAAGTTTCGCACATAAATGCATATCTTGCTAAGGGTAGCAACGTGATTATAAAACCGTATAGCAAACCTATTTCAAAATTACCATCTATCTCATTTGGGAGTATGCCGAACGATAATGGTGCACTAATACTTGATAGATATGAAAAGGACAATCTATTACAAAACAACCCAGAAGCAGAACCGCTGATTAAAAAGTTTCTTGGTTCGCAGGAGTTTATAAGAGGACAAGAAAGATTTTGCCTTTGGATTGAAGATAAGGATATTGAGTTGGCAAAAAGTATTGAGTCAATAAATCAAAGGATAACAAGGGTATATCAAAGTCGAATTAATAGTAAAAGAATACCAACTCAAAAGTTGGCTGAAAT
>CAYFUQ010000164.1:0-1262 GCA_964346415.1 uncultured Proteiniphilum sp. | reverse complement strand
GAAAAGGTTTGGGTTTAGCTCTTCGGTTCTAAAAGGATTGATTGACAAAGGTGTTCTGATTGAATTTGAAAAGGACATTAGCAGGATTGAATCGGCACCCGATGCAATCAGGCAACCATATCCGCTTAATCAATTTCAGGATGTTGCACTTGATGAGATATGCCGGACATTCGAAGAGAAGAATGTATGTTTACTTCATGGTATTACCTCAAGTGGCAAAACAGAAATTTATATACACCTCATAGCAGAGCATTTAGAAAAAGGGAACCAGGTTCTATATCTTGTCCCTGAAATTGCTCTTACTACTCAATTAACTTCTCGTCTGCAAGAAGTGTTTGGAGACAAACTTGGCATTTATCATTCGAAAGTGAATGACAACCGGCGTGCAGAAATCTGGCTTAAAATGCTGTCGGATGATGCTTATGACATTATTGTAGGACCTCGTTCAGCAGTGCTTCTGCCATTCAATAAATTGGGTCTGGTGATTGTGGATGAAGAGCATGAAAGCATTTACCGCCAGCAAGAACCCGCACCTCGTTATCACGCCCGGGATGTGGCGATAGTGATGGCGCAGTCGTTTGATGCAAAGGTGCTGCTTGGCTCGGCTACTCCCTCTGTAGAGAGTTACTACAATGCGAAGCGTGGGAAATATGGTTTGGTGTCTTTATCGAAGAGATATGAAGAGATAGAACTTCCTGAAATTTTTATTGAGAACACCAAGGAGCTTCGCAGAACAAAAAAGATGAAGACTCTTCTTACTCCCTCGCTTATTGATGAAATAAATATTGCTTTGGAGAATGGTGAGCAAGCTATCTTATTTCGCAACAGAAGAGGGTTTGTGCCAATGCTGGAGTGCAAGAATTGTGGCTGGACTCCAAAATGTAAGCATTGTGATGTGTCCTTGACATATCATAAGCGATTAAATGAGTTTAAATGTCATTATTGTGGCAGAAGTTATCGTGTTAGCAAAACCTGCGAAGTATGTAATGAGGAAAGTCTTGATCAGATTGGTATGGGAACAGAGATGCTTGAGGAGGAGGTGAGACGAATCTTTCCGGAGGTTTCTGTTGCGCGTCTTGATAGCGACACTACCACGTCGGGGAATTCGTATGAGCATATTATTGCTCGTTTTCAGGAGGGTTCTACTGATGTCTTAATTGGAACACAGATGCTTTCTAAAGGACTTGATTTTGAGAATGTGAGTGTGGTGGGTATCATCTCTGCCGATGGATTGCTAAGCCATACTGACTTTCGGTCACATG
>CAYFUQ010000163.1:0-1277 GCA_964346415.1 uncultured Proteiniphilum sp. | reverse complement strand
AGAAAAAATATTACACATATATATATAGTAGCGCTGGCAATGTTGATGATTGCTCCTTTGGTGGTAGCTCAGAATAACAAAGCACCAATCAAGGTTGCGCAGCAAACGGCGGAAAAGGATAACGACAGGCTCAACACATCTTTCAATGTGGTGCTTGACGATTTGAATCTTGACCGCAACGATATGATAATCATGACACCGGTGCTCAAATCAAACACGTCGGACGATAGCCTTGTGCTTGACCCTGTGGTGGTATTAGGAAAAACGAGAGACAAAGTGGTTCGTCGTAACATCAAATACAACAACCCCTCGCCAATGCCCGATAACGTTTATGCTTCTTTGCTAAGAAAAAACAGAAGCGAGCAGCAGCTCAACTATTCCAGCTCGGTTGCTTATAGCCCCTGGATGCGTAATGCACACCTTGAACTGCAAAACGTGGCTTCGGGATGTGCCAATTGCGAGAGCGATGCCGGTATAATACCTATTTCAAGCCGATTATTGCCAAATATTGAGTACAATCCTTCTTACAAACTCACGTTTATCGTTCCCGAGGTGGAGCCGGTGAAAACAAGAAGCGACAAGCACACCGCCACTTTCAATTTTGTGGTAAACCGATACGAACTGCTGCGCGACTTCAAAGATAATCGTTCAAAATTTGATGAAGTTGATCGCATCATTCGCGAAGTGCAAGGCGATGATAAACTAAATGTTACAGAGTTCAATATTACTGGATATGCCTCTCCCGAGGGAGCATTCCCACACAATAAATTTTTGGCTGAAAATCGTGCCAAAGCATTTGCCGACTATTTAGTAACAAAATTCAATGTGAAGCGTGATATGTTCAACGTTTCAAGCATTGGTGAAGACTGGGACGGACTGCGCAAAGCTGTAGAAGCCTCTTCAATAAATGATAAAGAAGAAATCCTAAATATTATTGCAACAGTTGCCGATCCTGATGCGCGCGACAATCCATTGAAACGTTTATCAGGAGGAGCCACCTATCGAACACTTTTAAACGAATTTTACCCACCACTTCGTCGCACCGAGTATGAAATTGCATATGTAGTTCGTGGCTTCAATGTGGAAGAAGCAAAAGAGATTATCAAAACCAATCCCAAATTGCTTAGCTTGAACGAGATGTTTCTTGTTGCCGAAACATATCCTGCAGGAAGCACCGAGTTTAAAGAGGTGTTCGACATTGCTGTGCGCATGTTCCCCGATAGCGATATAGCTGTGGCAAATGCTGCCGCTGCCGAAATTGAGGCGGGACACAACGA
>CAYFUQ010000162.1:0-1387 GCA_964346415.1 uncultured Proteiniphilum sp. | reverse complement strand
AAAATGGGTATGATTGGCGGTGGGATAACCGGCTTTATAGGCGCGGTTCATCTTCGTGCCGCAATTATGGAGAGTAAAGTTGAATTGGTGTGCGGATCTTTTAGTTCAAATCCGGAAACTTCAAAAAAATCGGGTGAGGCATACTCGGTTCCTGAAAACAGAATATACAAGACCTATCATGAAATGTTTGAAAAGGAAATGGAACTGCCGGAAGATGAAAGAATGGATTTTGTTTCTATTGTAACGCCCAATCATTTACATTTTGAACCGGCACTGATGGCTCTGGAGAGAGGGATTCATGTTGTGCTGGACAAACCCATGACTTTCTCGCTGGAGGAAGCCAAAATACTAAAACAGAAAGTTGATGAGACGGGATTGGTTCTTGCACTAACACACACGTACTCGGGGTATCCGGCAGTCAAAGAGATGAAAAGTAGAATTGCGGCCGGCGAGCTGGGAAAGCTGAGAAGAGTATATGTGGATTATCCTCAGGGCTGGCTGTCTGAAAGGATTGAGACAGAAAGTGGCAATAATGCAGGATGGCGCACAGATCCCAAAACTTCGGGAAAAGGTGGTGCAATTGGTGATATTGGTACGCATGCCTGGCACATGACTGAATATGTAACCGGTCTGAAGGTTTTAGAAATTAATGCGGAGTTGAATACTTTTGTTCCGGGTAGAATGATTGATGATGATGCAGCTGCCATGATGAGAATGGAGAATGGTGTGAAGGCTCTGCTTTCGGCCACACAAATAGCTAATGGAGAACGCAACGGGATAAATATAAGAGTGTATGGTGAGAAGGGTGGCTTCCGCTGGTTTCAGGAAGACCCCAACAAACTTTATAAACTACGTAACGGATATCCCGAAGAAATTTTCCACATTGGAAGCAATCATCCATATTTGGGTAATATGGCTCAATGGAACATTCGCACGCCCGGCGGTCATCCCGAAGGGCTGATAGAGGCATTTGCCAATATTTACAGAAACTTTACTCTGACAGTGCTTGCTCATAAAAATGGAGAAACTCCGACGCCGGAAATTGTGGATTTTCCCAACGTAGTAGATGGTCTCAGAGGTATGCAATTTATAGAAACAATGATTGCATCGGGATGGCAGGATGAAGAGAAATGGACAAAATGGGTTGAGTGAGTCTGTTGTGTGTTTGAATATTAAATCAGTAAGCTATTATCTTTATAACAGATGAGACACATTTTTATTATCCTAATGGCACTTGTGTCAATATCTTGTGCAACAAAAACAGAGAAGAACAATTTCATAGAAGAGAACATTGAGTTTGCGACGCAGCAGATTGGCAATGAAATTGAGATTATTGAAGCAGCCGATAAGTTTATGAATCCGACAACGTTGCGTGCCGACGGCAGTA
>CAYFUQ010000161.1:0-1389 GCA_964346415.1 uncultured Proteiniphilum sp. | reverse complement strand
TGTCCCGTCCTAGTATAGCGTTACACAAAAAGAAACGTTATGAAAGAAGAAAAAGTAAATTACGTAAAACGTACGCAACGGGATTATAGCTTATCATTTAAGCTTCAAGTTGTTGGAGAAGTTGAAAGAGGCGAGCTAAGTATTAAGGGCGCTGCACGCAAATACGGTATTCAAGCACACTCAACGGTATCGAATTGGTTAAGAAAATTTGGTACCTTTGACCGAGAATATCAATTAGCAATGAAGAATAAAAAAACACCTGAACAGAGGATTATGGAACTTGAGCAACGAATCAAGTTACTAGAGAAGCAAAAGGCAACACTTGAAAAACAAGTAGAGATAGCTGATGAAAAGGCTATATTCTTCGATATGATGATAGACATTGCTGAAAAAGAACTTAAAATCCCAATAAGAAAAAAGTCCTTACCCGAACAGTTAAACAATACACAGAAGAGAGACAAAAATCAATAAGCTATACCTGTGAGCTGTTCGGGTGCAGTCGACAAGTCTATTATCGACGCTTAAGAAAAGAATCCCAGCTACAAGATAAAGTGCAGACAGCTATATCGTTGGTGCAAAAGATCAGAAAAAAGCTGCCACGAGTAGGCACACGCAAGTTGTATCATATGCTAAATGAGCCTTTGCGCGCTATAGGAGTTGGCAGGGACACATTGTTTGCTATAATGAGGGCTAATCATTTAGATATAAAACCCAAACGCCAGTATCGCACAACTACAAACTCACATCATAGGTTTAAGAAGCATAAAAACCTGATTGAGGATTTAGTGATTAAGAGCCCGGAGCAAGTATGGGTATCAGATATAACTTATATCGGAAGTCGTGCTAACCCGATGTATCTATCGCTTATAACAGACGCATACTCAAAAAAGATTGTGGGATATGATGTCTCTGATAGCCTGGCTGTTGATGGTTGTGTAAGAGCATTAAAAATGGCAATAAAGAGCAGACAATATAAACATCGAAACTTAATACATCATTCAGACATAGGACTTCAATACTGTAGTAATGAGTATCAATCTACACTGGCAAAGAACAGAATAACACCAAGTATGACAGAAAGTTATGATCCTTACGCCAATGCCGTTGCAGAGCGAATAAACGGGATCCTGAAAGATGAATTTATGATTGAGCAGTATGATTTAGACATATCTACGATGCAATTATATGTAAAAGACTGTATCGAAAGATACAATAAAGTGAGACCTCATTACTCTTGCTATATGCTCACACCAGATAAGATGCATCAGCAAAATAGAATAAAAATGAGAACATATAAAAAATCCGAAAGTTTGAAGGCTAGCCTTCAAACTTTCGGATAAATCTATTAATTTTGTACTAAAACCTGTAACGGTTATTTAGGACGATACA
>CAYFUQ010000160.1:0-1397 GCA_964346415.1 uncultured Proteiniphilum sp. | reverse complement strand
GTGGTTGTGGTGTCATACCCGCCCACTCTTTCCGACTTATGCGTATGTATGCCCGTATATTCCAGGCTTGCGTCCTCATATCGTTTGAATTTGAAAACAGCGTCATTCATCTTGGCAGAATTAAATACACCTATCTTCTCAAGCAACGAAAAATCACTTACACTAAGCCCCGTCACCTTCTTAAAAAGCTGAGGCTCCAGTTGAGTTATAACATCCCTCAACGTGTGCTCCCTAAAATCAGTGAGATACATAAACACAGGAATACGAGTTGCAAACTTAATCAACTTCTCCTGAATCTGCTTGCGCTTACTCTTCACCTCCTTCTCCTGATCACTAAGCTCCTTCTTCTCTTTGGGCGTAAACTCCTCATCCTTCTCAGTCGCCTCCCTCTTTGCTTTTTTGATAGCCTCAGACTTGTTGATAATAGTTTCCAAATCAGCATTAAGCGAACGAAAACCCTCAATATTCATCAAAGCACGCATTGCCTCTTCATTGTTGAGCAACCTTTGCAGAGTCACATTATCCACATTCACCAGCAAAGCACTCTGCCAGCGCTGAGCAAGCAAAGTAGCAGTTGTACCACTTGTGGTAATATCCAATATCTCAGCCGCATCAATCTCTTTCATCGAGCTGCCATCATAAGCCAGAATAGGCAAAAAACGAATAAACTCAGCCACCTTCACTTCGGGACTCACATCCTCGGAAATATCCAGCTGATTGCTATACGCAGCCACCTGGCTCAGTGCCCTGTTGGGCGAAAAATCAAATACATAACACTCCTGCTTCACAATCTCCTCCCTATTGGGCGAGTTCTTATCGGGATTCTTGATAGTCCACGGCGACTGCACCCTAAACACCGCCTGAAAATAAGTTTCGGGACTTGACGAATTGCGCAACATAAAGATACCCGTCCAAGGCTTCACCGTCACACCCGTTGTGAGCTTTCCCGTTGATAGAGTAATAGTCTTTGTCTCCAGCGGATTGCCCATAGCCCGCTCCACCGGAACCAAAGCATCAACCCCAATACCCGCCTGAGTACCTGCCGCCACCACAACTTCATAATCATGATAAAACCTATTTTGCGACTGTTGCAACAAATTATTCATAGCAAAACACGACGCCACACTAGGCAAAAACCAAAACGTATGCTGCAACACATTAAGCAACCTCACGTCAGAAAAGGGCATCGGTGGCTTTTTCTTTCCAAGTTTCAAATCATCCACTATCACCTCAGTATATTGCCCTCTGATAAGGTCAAGCCACTTTTGCACTTCATTCTCATACTTAAACTTAGCACTGCGCCCTGCCCCCTCGGCCGAGAAAAACAAATTCAAATCAAACTCATTAAACTCACCACCGGCAGCAATATTGTGAATATTTTCGGGAAGCTGATACGT
>CAYFUQ010000159.1:0-1411 GCA_964346415.1 uncultured Proteiniphilum sp. | reverse complement strand
GTGGAAAGCAGAGGGCGGACGGGAAGCCGTGTGAGAAGGGGTGTTGTAAGGGAGAAAAGCGCGTAGCAATTGAGAATGGAAAATTGAAAATGGAAAATGCAGATACTTCGCAAACATTTAAACATTAAGGTAAATAAGTGATTAAGAGTATTAAGATTTTCATAAACACGCAATTAATAAGTAATAATGCTTGTTCTTTGCAAACGATTAAGCAGTTAAACAAATAAACAATTAAACAACATAGGAAATGAAAATAAGATTGACAATCCTCGCCCTCAGCATAGCCGCACTGGTGGCATCATGCACAGGAGGACAACAGCAAAAACAGCATACAGGCGAAACAGTGTCCATCACGCACACTCTTGGCACGGTGGAAGTGCCGGTGAACCCGCAACGGGTGGTGGTGCTCGACTTCTCGGCACTCGAGAATCTGGACTACATAGGCGTTAAGCCCGTGGGAATGCCAAAACAGGGAGTACCCTCGCACCTGAGCAAATACAAAAACGATGCATCAATTGCCGACGTGGGCACAGTGGTAGAGGTGAACCTTGAGAAAATCAACGAACTGCAGCCCGACCTTATCATCATAGGCGGTCGCCTTGCCGAATCGTATGACGACCTCTCGGCCATTGCCCCCGTGATGTACCCAATGGTGATTAACACCACCAACTTTATGGGTGCATTTGAAACAGTGCTCAACGACCTCGCCCTTGTGTTTGACAAACAGGCAGAGATGGACGACGCACTTGCCAAAATCCAGGCCCGTGTGGAAGACATACAGGCAAAGACCGCCGAGAGTGGCGACCGTGCACTTATCCTCCTTCACAACCGCGGACGCTTTAGCGCCTACGGCAGCGGCTCTCGCTTTGGCATCATCCACGACCTCTTTGGCGTGAAAGAAGCAGAAGAAGGAATGGGAACCCACCTTCACGGCAACCCCGTGTCAAGCGAGTTTATCCAAAAAACGAATCCCGACATTATATATATAGTTGACCGCAGCCAGGTAGTTGGCAACGACGTAATCGACAAAGACGAAATCGAAAACAAGCTGGTGAAGCAAACCAACGCCGCCATCAACCACCGCATCTTCTACCTCAACCCCGAAGTGTGGTATCTGGCAGGCGGGGGCGTAATGTCAGTAAATATGATGATTGACGAGATTGAGAAGTCACTCTAAATCCCCCGGACCCGCAGGAAGAATCCTATAAATTGGAGTAATAACGCGGAAGCTGCTCGCAGAGCAGATATATCAAATTGATGTAGTAAAACAGCAATTAGTATAAAAAGGGTGGATTTAGGCAGACAAATGTAAACTTTGGAGCAAAAACGGAAAAATGTACCTTATAGCAAAAAATACGTACTTTTGCACGTTTTTCGGGCAAAAACGGGGCTAAAAAGTTAAATAACGGGC
>CAYFUQ010000158.1:0-1420 GCA_964346415.1 uncultured Proteiniphilum sp. | reverse complement strand
CTCGAATCGGACGTAAAGGATAACTACTTTGGAGTAACCAAAGCAGCAGTTTCACTAATTTACTTTATAAAATAGCCATAACCAAAACTTTAATTATGAAAAAAGTAGTATTATATATAATGATGATGCCGCTTATGATGATGTTGGCAACCTACACATTGAGTGCTCAAAGCGAGTATCAAAACCAAGTGAAAGCCACCGACACCAACATAAGCAAGCAAGATGGCGAAACAACCCTAACTATGAATATAGTGCTTGATGAACTTCACATCAACACTAATCACTTGCTGGTGATAACCCCAGTGATTAGCGCCAACGATGGAACCGAAAGCACACATTTGCGCCCTATGGTTATTAAGGGCAATCGTCGTGACATTATGCTCAATCGTCCTTTCGAATGGAAAGGTAAACCAAAATTCAATTCTCTTGAGCAATACATGCCTGTCCGCAAAAACAACACCCAGCAGACTATCGCCTATACCGAAACTTTCACACAACGCGAATGGCACAACGATGCCCGCCTGTGGCTCGAGACAGAAGTGATGGGTTGTGCCGAGTGTGACTTGGGTAGCGGCGCGATTCCTCTTATGGGGCGCATCTTTCAGGAGGTTTACAAACCAACATATAGCATCTCTTTTGTTACTCCCGAGGCTGAGGAGGTGAAACAACGAAGCGAAACATATTCGGCAAATTTCACCTATCGTGTGGGGCGCTACGAGCTATTGCCCACTTTTGAAAACAATGCTGCCGAATTGGAAAAGGTGGATCGTGTGATTCGTGAGGTGCAAGCCGACAAAGATCTCACCTTCACCAACGTGGAGATAAATGGATATGCATCGCCCGAGGGCAGCTATAGCAGCAATATGAAACTATCGGAGAATAGAGCTCATGCGTTTTCGCAATACTTGGTGAAAAAATATGGACTCAACGACGAGCAATTTGCCGTGAAATGGCATGGCGAAGACTGGGACGGACTTAGCAGTGCGGTGCAAGCATCGCAACTTGACATGAAGGGTGATATTTTGAATATTATAAATACTGAACCCAATCACGACGCTCGTGATGCAAAATTGATAGCACTAGACAATAGAAAAACTTATAACACTCTACTTAATGAGTACTACCCACCATTGCGCCGAAACGACTACACTGTTGGATTCATTGCCCGCGCATTTGATGTGGAAGAGGCAAAACAGTTGGTGAAAACTCGCCCCAATCTGCTAAGCCTGAATGAAATGTTCCTTGTGGCGCAAACCTACGAAAAGGGAAGCGACAACTACAAGCAGGTGTTTGATGTGGCAGCTCGCCTATATCCCGACGACCCCGTGTCTAACATCAATGCCGCAGCCGTGGCATTGGAGGGCGGAGACATAGACGGTGCAATGCGCAGATTGGAAAAACTAAAAGATGCTCCCGAAGC
>CAYFUQ010000157.1:0-1437 GCA_964346415.1 uncultured Proteiniphilum sp. | reverse complement strand
TACTATTAACCGACAAAACTTTCAGACAGTCGGAATTATATTATTACACGGTCTGTGTCGTGTATTTTTTCTTATTTTCGAAAACCTACCCCCCCTGATTACAATGCCAGTTTCAGCTGTACACAGGGGCTTTTGTTCCGTTTAGTTTTCTTTTTCAAGTAAGTTCTTGAACAATTTTCTATCAGCCAATACAAGTCTAAATGACTGATGAGATGAATCCGAATCAATGCCGCTACGGTAGAGAAAGCTTTCTTTGTTTGGGTCATCGCTTTCAACACCATAAGCAGCAATTGGGCGATAAGAGTACACCAAATCTGTGTTTTGATGCCGTTTTCGGTTTCTGAATAGAAATAATGCAACTGAAAATTCTGTTTCAGCTTTTTGAATACCAACTCAATATCCCAACGTTTTTTGTAAATAAAGGCAACCATTTCGGCACTTATCTCAAAATTATTGGTGATAAATCCATAAATACGCCCTTTTTCGTCCCGATAAGTAACTTTGCGCAGGCACAGGGTCTGCATCTTTTTTGAGTTCGGATACGGCTTATAGCGGATGTGAATATGTTCGTCTTTCAGTACACCCTCAGCGTTTTCGGTCAGTTCCTGCTCAAAAAGCACTTCCTGCACCTCATAAAGGGCATTGGTTTTCAATCGGCAAACTAAGAAAATCTCTTCATTCGTCCATTTGGCAAATTGGGCGTAGTGGTTGTAAGCCTTGTCGAAAACGATCATACTTCCGCGGGGAAGCGTCAGATGTTTCAAAAAATTCTTATCGTGCATCTTTGCTTCGCTAATACGCGCAAATTTGGTGGTATCGGAATGAACGTCTATCATCATATGAACTTTCAACCCGCCTTTTTTCTTGCCCTCGCCTTTGGGATTGCGCCCCACACCCTTCATAATGTCCGAAAAAAGAGTTATCGTGGTCGAATCGAAAGCGTAAAAATGCTCAAAAGGAATATTACCTATTCGGCTGACCGACAAAACGGACGAAAAATGGTCGATCAACTCAAAATACAAATCGCGGAAAAAGGCTTCGTCCCTATTGCGCAACCCATCGCCAAATGTACTTTTGGCGGGAGAAGCATCCAAACCCAAATAATTAAGTTTGCCCTGCAATGCCTGCATCCCCGAGGCTATTTCGGTGGTCGAATCGCAACGGCTCAATATCCCGAAAAGCAGGGAGACGAACTGTGTCCATGACCCAAATTGCTTGTAATAGCGATCGGAATCGTGTTCAATTACTAACCTGTCAAAGAGCGAACGTGGAACTAAATCCACTATTTGTTTCAAAATCGGCTGACCGACTAAATTTTTATTAATATCTTTACCCATCGTTGTTAATTGTTTGTGGTAAAACAAATGTACAACTTTGGGGTGAAACCGAAAGGGAGTAACCCCTTTTTTTCTAATATCTTAATCGGTCAGTAGTGAT
>CAYFUQ010000156.1:0-1480 GCA_964346415.1 uncultured Proteiniphilum sp. | reverse complement strand
AGGCTGTCTCAAAATAGATTTTGGGGCAGCCTTTCTTTTAAGTCTATTTTTCCAATAAAAATGGGCTTTTTTGTTTTTTTGGAATGGATAGTTTTTCACTTGACATTTTTTGGACAAAAAGGTGATTTAAAAGTAAAAAAGAGCCTTTTTTAGCTCTATACTGCTATTTTTGCCAGATTATGCGCAATAGCTAACAAGCCAAACTCCACTTCTATTTTATCCTTGCCGCGGCAAAGGAAACGCTTGAAGCTTTTATTGTTTTTCAGGTTGCCAAAAGTGGCTTCTACATCCTGAGGTCTTTGACTTCGATGTCTTAATCCCTCATCCGAAAGCAGTTTTTCTTTTTCAGCTACTCTTAATTTGTTGAGTCTGTGATTGACCTGGATTATTCTATTCTTTTTGGACTTATGACAAAGTGAACGCAAGGGACATCCGTCACATCTTACGGCCTGATAATGGTGTATCTCCTGAACAAAACCAGTCTTTGTTTTTTGCCTCTGTTTATAAATAAAATGCATAGGCTGTCCCATAGGACAGTAAAAGCAATCAAGAGTTGGATTATAATAAAGGTTAGAGGAGCGGAAAGGGTCATTCTTCCATTTCTTTGTCTGCTCTTTGTGGAAATAATTGTATTTTATAAAAGTGTTTATACCTTTTCTCTTTGCATATATATAATTCTCTTCGCTGCCATAACCGGCATCTGCTATAGATTCATTAGGATAACGTCCATAAAGTTCTTTGTATTGTTCAATATGATCTATATAAGTTGTTGTGTCAGCTGTTGTCTGATGTGCACTGAAGTTGGTTATGAACTGTTCATTGGTAGATATCTGTATATTGTAAGCAGGTTTTAACTGTCCATTAAGCATGTGATCCTCTTTCATACGCATAAAGGTGGCATCAGGGTCTGTCTTAGAATAACTGTTGCGATTATGTAAGATTTTCTTCTGCTCCTGATAGCGTTCTAATTGTTCCGGCCAGGCTTTCTTTACACGCTTAACCTTTTGTTTTACTTTTTTGTCACAATCTATGTTCTGTAATGCCTGGTCAATATTTTCTATAATTCTGGAGACACTCTCTGCATTGATATCTTCAGCTAAAATAGGCGTCTCTTCACGCAACTCTTGCTTTGTTACGGATTCTGCATAATCCCATAGTTCATTAATTTGATCAGCTATCTTTTCTGTTCGGGTTTGTATGGACTTACCCCAGACAAATGTGTATCGGTTTGAAACTGATTCTATTTTGGTTCCATCGGTATAAATAGTTTCTAAACTCAGCAGCCCTTCCTCTGCCAATGACTTGACTATGGTTGCAAAAACATCCTTTAAGGCTCCTTTAAGACGGCCTGAACGAAAACGATTTATAGTATTATGGTCAGGAGTGCTCATGCCGCTTAGCCAGATTGCCCGTATGTCATTACGGCAAAGGTCTTCAATGCGACGAGAGGAGTAAATGTTTCGAAGATAAGCGTAAATAA
>CAYFUQ010000155.1:0-1617 GCA_964346415.1 uncultured Proteiniphilum sp. | reverse complement strand
CGTGCTCACCATCCCCACCAACGATGGCACAGTTACCATATCGGGCGGAGTGCTTTATCCAAACAAAGTTACCTTCACCAAAAATATGAAACTTGGCGGATACATCAGTCAGGCAGGAGGATATTCACGTCTGGCAATGAAAACTAAGCCATTCGTAGTATATCAAAACGGGAAAGTAGCCTCGGGACGATGGGCCAAGATAGAACCCGGGTGCGAAATTGTAGTACCCGAAAGACCCGAACGCGAACCAATGAGCCTTCAAAACTGGGTAGCAATTGGTACATCAGTTGCCACACTTTCAGCACTTATTGCCAATCTTTTAAAGTAAACTATGGAACAGCAACAGATAAAGAATAACAATATACAGACATCGCAAAATGTCTCGAATCCCGACGAAATAGATCTGGCAGAACTGATGGGCAAGCTTCTCCTCAAAAAGAAGTTTATCATCACCACCACCATCACCTTTATGGTACTGGGTCTGCTGATAGCATTGCTTTCGCCCAAACAGTTCACCGCAGGATGCACTGTGGTTCCGCAAACGACAGGCGGCCGTAGTGGTAATATGAGCGGACTAGCTGCCATGGCAGGTATTAATCTGGGAAGCAGTGGAACCTCCGATGGCGTGCTTTCGCCCAACACATATCCCGATATAGTGAAAAGCGTACCCTTCACGCGCGAGATAATGCAAACCCGCATCACAACACCCCGTGCCGGTGGTGACACCATCACCCTGTTTGACTTCTACACCGACAAGCAATATCAAAAGTTTAATATAATCAGCGCGGTCAAGAGATACACAATAGGACTGCCCGGACTGATTCTTTCACAAATAATAAAACCTGCCGAGCAGCCCGATGCAGGTGACAGCTCAGCAACTCCCACAGTATATACTCTCGACAAAAGAGAGCAGTTCGCTTACAAAGCAATTCAGAACTCAATGTCTGTCAACCTCGACCCCAAAAACGGCATCGTTAAGCTCTCCTACGTCTTCCCCGAACCCAAAGGCGCCGCCCTTGCCGCTGAGCAGTTGCGCGTCACCCTCGGTGAATACGTAAAGCAGTTTAAGATAGAAAAGGTAGAAGAAAACCTCGCTTTTATCGAGCATAACTACCACGAGGCACAGGCCGATTTTCAGGAAAAGCAACGTACACTTGCCGCTTTTCAGGATGCCAACCGCGGTCTCACCACCGCCATGGCACGCACCACCGAGCAACGCCTCCGTAGCGAATACGAAATAGCATTCACCGTCTATAGCGAGCTGGCTCGTCAGCGCGAGCAGGCAAAGATTGCCGTCAAAGAAACAGCACCTCTGCTCACAGTTATCACCCCCGTGGTGACACCCGACAAAAAGAGCGCACCCCGCAGCAGTCTTATACTTATAGGATTCACTATGTTGGGTATTGTGGTTTCGGTTGGTTATGTACTTGCAGTACCGGCGGTAAAGGAGATTTTCGCGAGAGCGAAAGATCTCAATTGAAAATTGAAAGTTGAAAATTGAAAATGCCTTTGACTTGTTGTCCTATGTTCTTGTAATCAAGAACCAAGTTATTCTTTTAAAAAGAATCAAATCCATCCTTTTGTCTTGACACAAAAGGATGCAAAAGGTCAAGACTT
>CAYFUQ010000154.1:0-1667 GCA_964346415.1 uncultured Proteiniphilum sp. | reverse complement strand
GCATGGGGAGTGGAAGAGTCTAAGAAGGCATTTGTCCATTATCCATTAGGAACTTTTCCGGGACAGGACAGAGTCTTAGCTGACAATACTCATTTCAACACCTATGGAGGTTATCAAATTTGTAAATCCATTCTTAAGGGATTAATGGATAATAATTCCTCACTAACTAAGTTTTTTGTCAAGGATTTTAAAACATTCGATCCTGCTTATCCTGACAAAATCGAAGATTTTAATATTCCCCCGACACCATTCAGTTCAATAGTAAAACCAGACGGAAATTGATATCAAAATGAAAATAATATTACAAACAATTCTGCTATTTATGTCTGTAGCCGCTATGGCACAGCAACAAAGTGATGAAGATGCAATCAGAAGAGTTGCCGACAACATCCTGAAACAACCAGTAACCCAATTTGTGGGAGTTAAAAACAAAGTTGTATATGAGAGTACCAAGGATATTCCCGATGGTGTGGAAGTTAATTTTAATAGTCCATTGACCGAATGGCACTATTCTAATGGTGTCCTTGATATGGCTTTGATTAATCTGGGGAAATATCTGAATGAACAGAAGTATATTGATTATGCCAAAAACCATGTTGCTTTTGGTTTTGATAATTATAAGTATTTCAAGAGTACATTCAAAAATGACCGAAATCATTGGCACTGGCCATTTGGACAGCTATGGAACTTTAAAGAGCTGGATGATTGCGGAGCTATGGGTGCAGCTGTCATAGAAGTATATGAGTATGTGAAAAGACCCGAATACAAAGAATATATTGAGAATGCTGCCAGCCATATTATGACTGGACAGATTCGTCTTGAGGATGGTACCTTGTGTCGTAACTTTCCGCACGAAATGACAGTTTGGGCAGATGATGCATATATGGCTACATCATTTCTGACACAAATGGGTAAGATGAGCGGAGAAATAAAATATTTTGATGAGGCAGCAAAGCAGCTAATCAACATCGATCAATATTTGTGGTGTCCCGAAAAGCAACTTTATTATCATTGTTATTATACAGATGTTGAAAGAAACGGTGTCGCTTTTTGGGGTCGTGCAAACGGATGGATTACAGTTTCGCTGGTGAATTTGATTGAGGTTATGCCCGAGTCGCATTCACAACGTAATGAATTGATATCGATGCTTGAAAAGCAAATCGTAGGTTTTTCAAGATATCAAAATGGCAATGGTATGTGGAATCAACTTTTGGACAAGAGCGACTCCTATGATGAGTCATCTGTAACCGCCATGTTTGTTTATGGTGTTGCAAAGGCCATAAATAACAACTGGATTGATTCGGCTTACGCAAGTATTGCTAAAAGAGGATGGAATATACTGAAAAAGCAGGAGATAACTGAAGATGGCCGTTTCACGAATGTTTGTGTGGGTACCGGTATAAGTGAAGATCTTCCCTTTTACTTTAATCGTCCGGTAGGTGACAATGAGAAACATGGTCTGGGATTGATTATTGATACCGCAGTAGAGATGATGAAATTAAATAATAATAAATAGGAAACACTTTTGTAATGAAAATCAAATCACTTTTATATATATCAATATTTGTAAGCCTTATGTTTACAGGGCTTAGTTGTTCTTCAACTCCTAAGGAGAAGGATGTTTATTTGTTCTCTTACTTTGTTGGAGACAGTAAAGATGGGTTGCA
>CAYFUQ010000153.1:0-1673 GCA_964346415.1 uncultured Proteiniphilum sp. | reverse complement strand
ATTCTGTTTTATGCAAGAATACATAAAACTTAATGTCAGTTGTTGTATTGTTTGGGTCCAATGACACTTTTGTGCTGGTCATTTTCTTCATAAAATACCCTGTGCGAGTTCCCTCTTGCCTTAATCCACCCGGAGCATCACTTCCACCTTCATATGTTGACACATATGTGCCATTATAATAATCACCATTGAAAAAGATAAATCTATCAAATCTGGGGTCTCTGTTCTTATAAGGATTTGTTCCGTCAAACACCTCACTCTTATCAATAGGATAACCATCTGCTGCAGGGAAAGCATCAACCAAATTTTGAGTAGGATTTGTTATGCCACTGCCATACATTGACGGAGGATAATTATCAACCTCTGTGTAATTACCTGTATGTGTAGGTTGAATCCAGATATAATCAAAATTAAGAGGGTCATTAAAATTACCGTAAGGCTTTAAATCACGTAAGCCACCTGTTGCTTCAATTGCTTCAGCTGCTGCCTTTGCCGCTCTCTGCCATTTATCAACGGAAGAATCGCTATACGCAGGGCTTGCTGCATTAAGATACACACGAGCTTTTAGTGCTTTAGCTCCATTGCCCGATCCTCTTCCCCTGTTCTGACTGCCGGTATATAGATCTTCACCATCATACTGGGCAGGCAACAACAAAGTAGCTGAATCTAAATCCTGTATAATTTGCTCTACACACTCTTCATAGGTATTTCTGGGTAAATCTAATTCATCATCCTGGGTTAACACTTTTGTAACAATTGGAAACCCCAGGTACTCACCATTTACTTTTCCACCATAATCTCTTAATAGAATCCACTGATACCAGGCTCTTAAGAAAAATGCTTCCCCTCTTCTATGAGTTCTGGTTATCTCATCTCGTTCAGCATCTTCTACTCTGTAAGGCAAATTCGCCTCGTTCTCCATATACATGTTGAGATATTTAATGGTGTTATAACACAAATCCCAATTTCCTATAGGATTACCTTCAAGCATCCAGCCCCCCAATGCCAAAATATTCTCATTAACAGTCTGAGGGATAGCATTATCAGTTAAGTATTCCATCCACAATGGGTATCCTGCATCTAAATTGGCATAACCTTGAGTTAGGACTCCCTCACCATAGGTTGCATGACTCCATATCTGGTCTGTAGTTTGCTCTGTCAGGGGTCGCGGCTCTATAAAATCACAACCATAGAGCAAAATAATCGGCAAAATATATAAAAGTATCTTTTTCATGTCTGTAATATTTTTCATTAAAACTTAGCTGAAATTCCAAATGTTATTGTTCTTAAATGCGGGTATTTGGATATTCCGGAATCCAAGTCCTCAGGATTCAGCTTATATGAATTTAAGCTTGAAAAATGGATTAAATTAGCTCCTCTGACAAAGAACTTAGTATCTTTCATCAATGCCTCCAGAGATGAATTTCCAGGCATTGTGTAACTCAACTCCACATTGCTTAATGTAAAGTATGAAGCATTTTTAATCCAAAATGAAGAGCCCTGATAGTTATGTGGTGACGATGATGTTAACCTAGGATAGTCATTGGTATTTGGCCATCTATCCTGCATAACCTTGCTATAATTTTGAGTTTCACTATTTATCCAGAAATATCTATTGCTAGTCAACATAGCACTTCCGTCTGCAACACCTTTTCCTACAACAAATAATTTAA
>CAYFUQ010000152.1:0-1686 GCA_964346415.1 uncultured Proteiniphilum sp. | reverse complement strand
GCTTTCTTCGTTGACTTTCTTTACGAATATTTCCTTTAGGCCGGTTTGGCCAAGCGGTTGTATGCTGGTATTTTCTAACTTCCAACTTCCAACTTCTAATTTTCCACCCCGATAAATCGGGATCTACGCTACGCTATGACAAGATAATCGCTAGAAGCTAGTAGCAGCAGTTGAGATGATTTGTTTTGTCCAATTTGCGAGGCTAAGGGGGATGTTGAGGAGGTTGCCGTCAAGTTTTAGGTTGTTGCGTGAATATCGGATGCGGAAGGTGGGGTGGTAGAGGTCGTTATAGACGGATAGACTTTTGCCGGCAATGCTGAAGGATGATTTAACTTCGATGGGTATGATTTGTGTATTGTCTTGTATCACAAAATCGACTTCTGCTTTTCCTGATGAGGTCCAGTAGCGGGGCATGACGTGGTATTGTGTGACCAGGGTTTGCAGGACATAGTTTTCTGTCATTGCGCCTTTGAATTCTGTGTATATAGGGTTTTCTGTGACTATGACTTCGGGAGGGAGCTGTGCCATTTTGCGAAGCAGGCCTATATCTGATATGAAAATCTTGAATGCCGACAAGTCATCGTAGGCACTGAGGGGGAGGTGTGGCTTTGTGATTGCGAAAATGCGGTATATGAGACCGGCATGTTGTAGCCACAGTAGTGCATCCTCGTACTCGCGGGCGCGGGCGCCTGTTTTAACTAGTTTGTAAAGGAACTTTCTGTTTTCGCGAGATAGTTGTGATGGAACTGACCTCCATATTTCGGCTATGCGGGGAATATCTTTGCCGTCGGCATGTTTTGAGAAATCGAGTGTGTAGGCTGTCAGGATGTTCTGTAGGTTGTCTTCGACCTGCTGTGTGCCCTTTTGGTCTAAGAAATCAGATATCACTTTGGGCATACCTCCGGTTAGCATATATCGGTTCAGAGATTCATCAAGCTTATTTAGCATTATCTGTGGCAGAGGTTCGATTTGCTCTAAAGACTCCACGAAGTCATATAATTGAGGTTGGTCTGCTGCCAAAAACTCTTTGAAGCTAACGGGATACATCTTTTCAAAGTGGACTTTGCCAACGGGGAAGCTGTCGCCCTTTGAGAGTGCCACTCCCAGAAGCGATCCGGCAGCTATTACGGCATATTCAGGGGCGTCTTCGCTAAAGTATTTCAGCGCATTCAGCGCACTGTTGCATTCCTGAATTTCATCAAAGATAATGAGAGTTTTTTCGGGCTGAACAGGCACATTTGTATGAAAAACCAGTTGGGAGATGATTCTATCTATCGATTTGGTGGATTCAAACAGAGCTGCTAATTCGGAATCTCTTTCGAAATTGAAATAAGCTACATGCTCAAAATAGCTATTGCCAAAGTCGAGCATAACCCATGTTTTACCAATTTGCCTTGCTCCCTCAATAATAAGAGGCTGTCGGCTTGCAGTATTCTTCCACTGCAACATTCTTTCTGTTATATTCCTTTTTATCTGCATAATTCACCTGTTTCGTTACGTTTTTGTGGGATTTGTCACATAATCGGCACGTAGTGGGTGCGAAGGTAGTGTTCTTTTATCAAAGAACCAAAGCCATACATTTTTTCTTGATAAAAAAGTATGCAAAAAATCAAGGCTGCAAGAAAATATTCTAAAAGCCTTCCTTGAAAGCTAAACAAGATAAAACTTGCTTCGCTTCGAACAGTA
>CAYFUQ010000151.1:0-1704 GCA_964346415.1 uncultured Proteiniphilum sp. | reverse complement strand
GGCCGACCTGGGTGAGTTTATTCTTACGGAAGAGATTTTCAAAAATATTTTCATTACACATAAAAAAGCTCTCCCCAGTGTGAAACTGATGGGTAGCGATGACGAACCAATACACTTGCCGACAGACACTGCACCTTCCCGTGTTTTTAACTACGGTATGTTGCAGCGACTTGTTGAGCCTGCTATTTCAACAAAAAACAAAAAGACGAAGCAGAGATCAGCAATGACTGCTCCCGTAGATGTTGAAAGCTTTAAGAGACAGCTTTACAATGACCCCGACAATATCCCCCAGATGTATTCCCTTGGTATAGGATATGTCCTCAATATGCATCAGGCATGGGTGCCGGATGGGTTTGCATTAGGCTCTCTGCTATATTCATTAATTCTGGCACCGGGAGAAGAGCAACGTTTAATAGTTCGCGAGAAAACTGAGAGCTACACAATTCAGGATGATGCAATGGGAATTGATATGGCTTCAGAGGCGTACAGCGCTGCACAGGTTGACGACACAGTTGCTACTTACAACTATGCAGTTGACCAGCTTTCTCTTGCCAACTCCAGCAGTAAATATTTAACCAAAACAACTTCTTTTGGCGGAGGTCTGGGAGTAGGTGGTATCTTTAATGGAGTAAGCGCTATGCTTGGTCTGTCCGGCTCCTATTCAAAGAGCAGCGGTTCAGCATCATCATCGGCACGACAAAGTAATACTCACCGTGAAGCTTCATCTTCAGCTCAGGGGTTTCAGCACCAAATAAAAAGTGCTTCAGAGCGGGTAGCCCAATCGAAGCGAATCAGTGTGCGCACTGCCACAAGTGAAGAGAGTAGTTCGGTGGCAACAAAAATAATTGCCAATCACAACCACTCACACGCCATGACTATACAGTATTGGGAGGTGATGCGCCAATACAGGATAGAGTCATGTATCGCCGGTATAGATTTGGTTTTGTTTGTTCCGCTAAGGCTTATTAAGTTTTTACCTACGGGAGAAAGCTACGATTATAATAAATCAATAACCTCTTTCAACAAAAAAACGTTCAATGACCGTTATGGAACACTATTGCGCCACGCCGACACGTTGAACTACGCTTTGCCATACACACACCGGACTGCAATTAGTCTGCTGAAACGATATGCCGGATACCCCAACTGGGCAATGGAAAACGTAAATGTAGAAAGCAGAACAGTATCATTTGTATTTTA
The DNA here is from genome assembly GCA_964346415.1 of uncultured Proteiniphilum sp. GTDB lineage: Bacteria > Bacteroidota > Bacteroidia > Bacteroidales > Dysgonomonadaceae > Petrimonas. The sequence goes on along the minus strand of CAYFUQ010000151.1, from coordinate 504 downwards.
CAGTAATCTGCTCTCCTTTGATGATATCAGGGTTAGCCTGGTGCTGAAAAATGGAAAAGGAACAGTTGCCGGCAACGTAAGTTATTCAAGGAAAGAGATACCAAATAATATAGAGACCTCTCTCGCTCTCAAACAATATATTCAAGATGAGCGAAACAAGAGTAGTGGAGGGGCAGTAGCCTGTACCTTTACAATTCCATCAGGAGCTACAGACGACGACTTGTCCTATATCCGAATTACTCACTCGATGGAAAACCTTGAGTATAACCTTAAAGAGTCAGCTTTATCCGAAAATGAGCAAAAAGCTTATGACAATATGGTTGATAAAGAGTGGGATTTGGTTAAGGACTACAAGGATTGGAAACGTGATGAGGAAAAGATAGCTTTCTTTAAGAGACATCTTCCCGAATCGTATAGGTATCCTCTTGTTAAACTTTCAGCTTCAGCATTAAGAGGATTGGGAAGCCCGATGATTTCACGCTTGAACGTGAGTGTCAATTCAGG
>CAYFUQ010000150.1:0-1721 GCA_964346415.1 uncultured Proteiniphilum sp. | reverse complement strand
AAAAAAAGATATGAATATGAGCAACACCAACAAACAGAGTTTTCTACTGGCAGCACTGCTGTTGCTATCTGGATTGCTAAGTGGTTGCATCCGAGAGGACAACACCGACTGTCCGCGCCCATTTAGGCTTTTTGTGAAAGCCGTTGATATCGATTTGCAAGATATTACCGAGTCGGGCGAAGTGACTCAGGTCATTCTATTCGTGTATAACGAAAAGGGCGAGCTGATTCAATCGGTGGAGCTGGATGCCGACCATATCAAAAGCCGCAAACCAATTAACATTGAGCTGCCCTACCCTGGCTTCGAGTCGCTGACTTTTATTGCCTGGGGAAATGTGAATGAGAGTGTCAGTTTTGATAAATCTGATCCTGAAGTGGTGCTAAAAGAAGCAGGAGCTGGACTTGCCAACTCGCCCTCCGACCTTTTCTACGGAACGCTTGACGTGCCTGTGGAGTATGGCGGAATTGAGTATGCAGGCGATCAAACGGTGGTGATTCATCGCAAAACATCGCAAGTGGTGATTACGGCTAATGGACTGAAAAAGTGGAACCAAAACAAGGAGGGTGAATATACATACCGACTTACCGAATCGCACAACACCATTGATGGCAATGGCAACCTTGTGGGACCAATGGTGGGCTACAACCCCACTGCCACAATGGACGCAAATGGCAACTTGGGTGCAGCGCCTTTCAGAACATTCCCCACCACGGGAGGAAAAACCTACACCCTTGAAATTCTTTTTAATGGCGAGGTGATTTATAGCGCCACGCAAGGCACCGACGGAGTGAAGTTTGTTCCCGAAACGGGCAGGCTACTCAACATCTTTATCGACTTTAGAGCCGAGGTAAGCATATATGTTGCAATATCGCCTTGGGATGTGGTTCACCAATTTGTAATAATGTAAAAAGAGACAGCGATATGAAACGAATAAAAAATATTTTATACATGCCTCTGGCAATCGTGATGCTATTGACGCTATCGTTGTCGTCGTGCAATTTTATATATGATGATTATCCGGAGGGGGAGGAAGATAAGGCTTACATCTTGCTTTCATTAGATGGCGACAAAGTAACCACTCGTGGCGGAGACCTCTTTGTGGATGATGCTGTGATTAAGAAAATTAGGATTATAGTATATAAAGATAATGGTAGTTGGGAAGAAAATAAGGTGTTTTCTTCTGGAGAAGATACGTTTGAAAATCCTTTTAGAGTTCAGGTAAGCCCTGGAACAAAGGATGTTTATGTGATAGCAAATGAGACTTTAAACCTTGGCACAGCATTAACTGATGCAAACCTAAGCGAAGATAATTTGAAAGATATTATGGCTGATGAAATATCATCACCTCTTGCCTCGCCATTAGTGATGACTGGAGAAATTCCAGAAATCACACTAGTACCAGGACTACAACAAAGCCAAGTAACACTAAAACGAATTGCAGCTAAAATCAATCTGAAATTTAAGAAAGATACAGATGCTGATGTTGAGATAACTAAAGTGAGCTTACTGAATAATACAAAGAGAAGTACGCTGTGGGAAGGCGGAACATTTTCGGGAGATGATCAAGAATATTGGGATTATACGAACAAAACTACTATGCCACTCAATGATAATCTACAACATTATGTAACTCTATATGTATATGAGAACTTGGGTAACAGCTCAACTGATAAAACCAATGCAACTCAATTGGAAGTGGAGGCCACATTTGATGGCACATT
>CAYFUQ010000149.1:0-1726 GCA_964346415.1 uncultured Proteiniphilum sp. | reverse complement strand
CAGGAAGTAATTCAGCCAGATCCATAGTGTAATCCTCGTCGTAATCGTGGATATGACTCAACACATATACCATCCAGTCCCGGAAGTTAATATTGGCAGCTTTGCAGCACCCCAATAAAGAGTACATAACAGCAGCATCTTCTGCGGCATCATGATTACCACAAAACAGATAGTTTTTCCTGCCCAATGCCAAACCCCTCAGACTGTTTTCGGCAATGTTATTATCTATGTGGTATCTGCCATCAAGGTGATACCGGCTTAATCGGTGATAGATATCATAAGTGTATTTTATGGCTTTGCCAATAGGACTCTTGGGTAATACTTTGTCATATTGGTTTACCAGCCACTTTTCAAAAGCAACCATAATAGGATAGGCATGGCTCTCACGCAGGTTGGCTCTTTCCCGATAAGACAGACTCTTATCGTCAGCCTCTCTTTCCACTTCGTAGAGAAGAGCTATTTGTTCAAGTGCATACTCTGCTCTGGCTCGGTCGCTTTTAATAGACTCATCAAACTTTCGGCGCGCGTGAGCCCAGCATCCAAGCGGGAGTACTCCGTTTTTATATTCGTATATTTTATAAACGCTATATCCGTCTGTCTGAAGAGCTCCCCGAAAGTCTTTAAGTAAAGACAATGCCACATTCTGTGCTCTTGAACCATGATCGTAATGGAAGAAGAGTTGTTTGTCCATAACAGAACGCACCATCCACATATAACCATTAACGGTTTTATGCTTCTCATTATTGATAACAGGTACAGTGGTTTCATCCACCTGGATATAATCTGTGGCAAGAACCTGTTCTTTGAGTCTGTAATAAAGTGGTCTTAGAAGATCGGCAGTATCTTTAAACCAATCATTCACCGTTGGTGGGGGAAGATTGATTCCCATCTGCTTAATCATCTGTATCTGGCGGTAAAAAGGCAGGTGATTTACGTACTTGTTTATCATTAGTTCTGCCAGGAGTGAGACTCCTGCATAACTGCGTGCAATAGGTTGATATTTTGCAGGAAGTGCAGCTGTTACTATGGGAGATGATTCCTGTGCGGCTTTCTTAGACGGTTTGTTTTTTAAAACGTATTTATGACGTACAATCTTTCTGACATAGCATCTGCCTGGTTCATACTCCAGAGTCTCAGTTATCTCAGGCTCCAACTCAGTCCATGCATCCATGTTGTCTGATATTGTCTCAGGATACAGATGTTCTTCAACTCGGGGAAGATCTTCGGGTAAAGGTCTGCGCACAGGTTTTCTTTTTGAACGTTCTCTCACACGTCTTTCTCTAAATGATTCTATCTCTGCCCTGGCTGCCTCTGCCTGTTCCTTTTCTTCAGGCAAAAGATCTATACCTTCAAACTCGATTCGACGTTGGCATGGGTCTTCTTTAATAAAACGCTCACTGGATTTACCCCATCCCATCTGATCTGTCACCAGACCGCTTAAAGTGTAAAATCCTTTTCTCATATCCGTAGGAAACGGGTAGAGCCAGTAGCGCATAGAGTCGTTAAGGTTAAACATGACTTATTGGAATAAAAGGATTAAGGTGCGAAGATGTGTAAGATCAGCCCCAACAGGGACACGCAACTTTACTCCATTGGGGTAAACAATCTCAAAGACATTATCATCACATGGGGGCATATGCTCCGGAATAGTTTTTTGCTGAACTGTATTTACTGCCTGTAGCTGCGCAGTAGAACCTGATAAAACTATTGGCACAAATCCGGGTTG
>CAYFUQ010000148.1:0-1842 GCA_964346415.1 uncultured Proteiniphilum sp. | reverse complement strand
AATGTTCAGGTCTAAAATGTGTTGGTGTGCATAGCAAAACCACATCAATATCAGATATATCCATCACTTTTTTATATGAATCAAAACCAATAAAGCAGTTGTTGTCATCAACTTTGTTATTGAACTTATCAAGCAGAACACTTCTGCAGTGATCCATCCTATCTGAAAACACATCAGCTAATGCAACAATAGAAACATTAGGTCCGGCCTCCAAAAACTGAAGTGCAGCACCAGTGCCACGATCTCCACATCCTATTAGTGCAGCTTTCAGAGGCTCACCATCCGGGGCAATTTCCACAAATGAAAACATTCCCAACTCTTCAGCTGAATATTTGCCGGTCGAGTTTTTACCTTTATTATCTGTGCAAGATGTCAATAAAGATGGCATACCAACACCCAGAGGAATAGCTGACCCCATAAGTGCGGACTTGGTTAAGAAATCTCTTCTTTTCATTATGATATTATTTTTAATTAATTATGTCAATCGGTTATTTATTATATACTCAACATACCTAACAATATTTTTCACAAAAAAAACACCCTATTGCCTTTTTGTTTTCGTAATCAACAAAGAGGCAATAAGGTGTACTTATACTAAAGGATGTTGTAGAACATTGTTATTTTATCCGTTAAATAAGTTCTGTTCGGTAAACTCACCAAGTTTCAAATAATCTTTATAGATTTCGCTGTAAGCTTTAACATTCTCTGCATTTGGATGATACTCGTGGGTAAATCCGGAGCTCATTGCCTCTTGTGCTTCTTCAACCTTGGTGTACAAGCCGGCAGCAGTTGCTGCAAACATTCCTGCACCTAAGGCACAAGCCTGATCGGTTTTACATACTTTGATAGACATATTGAGGATATCACTCATGGTCTGCATCACAAACGGAGATTTTAATGCAATTCCGCCAATGCCAATAACACTGTCGATACGTACTCCTTCTGCACGCATTCTCTCGATGATTGCGCGTGAACCAAAAGCGGTAGCTTCAACCAATGCACGGAAAATTCTTGGTGCAGAGCTGGCAAGCGTAAGACCGGTGATGGAACCTTTCAGCAATTGGTTTGCGTCGGGAGTTCTGCGACCGTTCATCCAGTCGATGGCAAGCACTGTGCTGTCAGAAACGGGGATTTTCTCAGCTTCTTTGGTCAGTTCAGGTAAGATGTTTTTGGATATCTCTTTTTTGAGTTTCTGTTTTGTTTCTTCATCAATCAATGTTGTATTGGAAAGAATAGCATCAACAGGGAATTCCAAAACACGCTTAAACCAGGCATAGATATCGCCATAGGCAGACTGTCCTGCTTCAAGGCCTACCATTCCGGGGATTACCGAACCGTCAACCTGTCCGCAGATACCGCTGATCAGATTATCGCCAATCTCTTCATAAGGTGCAACCATAATATCGCAGGTTGAAGTACCAATTACACGAACATAAGTATATGGCTCCACATTGGCACCAACAGCTCCCATGTGGCAATCGAAAGCACCTCCTGCAACCACAACATCGGTTGAGAGACCTAAGCGATCAGCCCATTCGGGAGTCAGTTTGCCAACAGGAACTTCTGCCGTATCGGTATCATTAAACAGGCGAGCTCTGAAACCTTTCAGTAAGGGATCGAGTGTGGTTAAAAACTCTTCACTTGGCAATCCGCCCCACTTTTCGTTCCACATTGCTTTGTGACCTTGTGCACAACGGCTGCGAACTATCTCTGAAGATTTTGAAACACCTGTTAGTAATGCAGGCATCCACTCGCAGTGTTCGACTATTGAATATGCATTTTCTCTAATTGTTTCATCATTGCGAAGTATGTGAAGTGCTTTTGCCCAAAACCATTCCGAAG
>CAYFUQ010000147.1:0-1889 GCA_964346415.1 uncultured Proteiniphilum sp. | reverse complement strand
AAAGATAATGATTTTTTGTTAAAAAGCTTCTTTTCCATATGTTTTCGGGACAGTCATCTTAATCTTGTCACACGTAAGTAAATTAAGAACCATCCGTCACCTGTTGACGAGTCCTCTTGATTTTAAACCAATCATTTGTTTAAATGTCAATAAGCATATACCTTTACACAGATTAACGATAAAAAACAAAGTTATGAAACGCATTATACTCACATCACTCGTTCTGGTTGCTTTCGCAACCCTATTGTCAGCTCAGAGTAGCAAACAGATTTTGCAAGATGCACTCAGGGAAGGAGTGGAAGCCAAAGTTACATTATTGCAGGAGCAAATAAAGTTTACCGACGAACAGGCAGAGCAGATAAAGGAAATAGAAATTGAATTTCTGACAGGAGTTCAGAAAGCTGAGAAGTGTTTTATGTGCAGTAAAAAGAAGAGAGTAGAGAATCTGGCCAAGCAACGAGACGATAAACTACAAAGTATAATGACGAGAGGTCAATACATCCGATATTTGGGTGGAAGCATCGACGATGTTAAAAATCATCCTGTTATGGTAGATTAAATAAAAAAACTGAGGCAACATTTTATGTTGCCTCAGTCATATAAGTTATTCGTACGCAGGAATATTCAAATTATAAAGAGTCAAGTATCACCGACCCTTTTCTTATTTCGTCAGCCTTGCTAATACTCTTAGCTTTTAGCTTTCCGCTCAGCATATCACTGCTTCTTGTAGATTTGGGTTCTACAGGTTTGAAGTTCTCATTGCCGGTTATTTTATACAGAGCCGTGCCAAGCAAAACATCCTTAGTGTCCCCAAAAGGAGTCCATAAGTCTATATAGCCAAAGCCTTCCTTCATTTCAATGTCGGGTATCAAACCGTTGGTTGCTATAAAATCCTCTCCTTTTTTGTTAGTATATCTTGCCACTATAGGCTGCATAGCCCAGTTTTCAAGTTCTTTTTTTGTTGAGGATGACAGACTCTTTTTTGGGAAAAATTCTGATGGGTATAGTGCATATCCTAAATCATCATCAAAAGGATGCACAGTTATAGACGCAGTATATTTTCCACCTGTTTTGCTCCCGATATGTACCACGGGAATAAACTCTCTCAGGCAAAAAGTTATAAGCTCTGAAGCAGAATAAGAATCATCCGTTGCGATGATATATACTTGTTCCAGATTTAGATTAGCATCCACAGAACTTGTGCTCAACTTATATATATTTTCTCCCAACTCTTTGTTGTATGTTAGCATTGTGAATACTTCCTGTTTTCTTACATCTTCCTCAGGTGCAATCATAGATGCCAGAAATTGTGCAGCCGTAATCTCACCACCATGATTATAGCGAAGATCCAGAATTAATTCATTAACTCCTGCACTTTTAAACTCATTAAAGGCGGCCTTTAGTTCATCATTGAAATTGCTGATAAAGCTGTTATACACAATATATCCAATCTTTTTGCCGCCATCTTCATATATATTAGTATATAGAATAGGATTTGTTTTTACTTTACCGGGGGTAACATCAATCTTTTTGTCCTCCACCATTCCATCGTCAGTAAGCTTATAGATAGTGAATGACACAGGATCATTTCCATAAAGTGCTCCAATTGAAGCTTTGTCGATATAACCACCGGCATCAGCTGTAATGCTGTTTCCATTAATCTTTCCTATAAAATCCAATCTTTTGAGACCGGCATCAGCTGCAGGTGTATTCGGATAAACATATTCTACAAAAGCATATATAACGTTTGCTATTTGTGCAAAACTTAATGAATATCCAAATGTCTTTGGTTCACCGGCAAATTCAGCTCTCAGTTCTTCAGCGTCGTCTGTAATCCATGACCAGCCATGCTTAGTGTCTGTTGCATTCAAAAGGCTGTAGAAATACTT
>CAYFUQ010000146.1:0-1890 GCA_964346415.1 uncultured Proteiniphilum sp. | reverse complement strand
AAAGATAATGATTTTGCTGAAAAAACTTGATTTTGGTGCATCTTAATTTGTGTGCTATAAATAAAGTCTGTTTGCAGCTTTACACATATATAATGTGAGTATTATATATAATGCGTACTTTAAACTTTTGCGGGTCTTTTATGTCTTCATATTGTAAACGGAACTTGCTGTTTAGTGTTCATATTGAGCTTTAGATATGTAAATGAATAAAATAATATTTTATTTTAATTCAGTCGTTTGGAAATAGACAGTTTTTCTTCTATTTTTGTTATCTGAGAAATATATATTACACCTATTATATAATGAGACGTTTTTTACAGGTTTTCATATTTTCCTTTTTAGCAGTTGCACTGGTGGCACAAGATAATCAATTAGTTTGCAAATTGGGGTTTTCATTTCAAATTAGCAAAAATGATAATTGGGGATTTAATGAGCCTGTAGTTACAGAAGTAGTTCCCGGCAGCCCTGCTTATGAATCGGGTTTGAAAGTGAACGATATTATTTTGGAGGTGAATGGGAATGGTACATTTCTAAAGCCTGCATATACAATAATGGAGTGGTTTGACGATGTTGAAACTTCAATGTCTATTTCAATCAGAAACTTTGAGTCTTCGTTTAAGCAGATGGTTATAAATAAAGACTGTCGACTGTCTAATGCTATTAGCGAGGTGCAATTGACACCTGTGTTTGCTTTTTATAGCCTTGAGGATGTTCAGGACAGGGAATTTATTATTCCAATAAAGACAAATTCAAATTCAGATGCTGATTTTTTTAACTACAGAACTTATGACTTTGCGTCTTATGAGGGTGAGTTAAGTGATTTGGATGATAGAATTAATGCAATCTTTATTCGTGTTCTTTCTCAAATGGGATTAAAACAAGATAAAAATGACCCTGATTTTATTATCCAAACACATTATAGCTATCAGAGCAATCCTTCGTTTAATCCTGACTTATTAGATTTGAGCAGATATTCAGAGACCTGGAGGTTTGATGTTCGCAATAATAATATGGTGAAATTACCTCTTTATGATCCCACAGCTGCGGTTAGGACCAATGATGTTATGTATGACTTAGAGTTTGGATTCAGATTTTATGACAGAAAGTTTATTGAGCCCGGCAAATCAGTGGTTGTTTATGAAAGTGAGGTGAAGGAAAAACTTAAAGGCAACTATCCATTGCTGGATTATCTGGAAATGAACCTGCCTTTAATCCTGATTAAGTTCCCTTATTCAAAAAATGAATCTCTTGGTAAATATAGAGTTAAGTTTTCACGTTTTAATTATACGGGGATCAGTTATGACATTAACGACCTGAAGACAATAGTATATGTAGCTCCGGATTCACCTGCTGCAAAGGCAGGAATTGTAGCCGGAGACGTTGTGACAAATGTGAGAGGGTACAGCTTTAAGCATAACTCGAAGAATCTGACAGAAAGTTATCGTAGATTTATTGCTGAAACTATGAAATACCGAGATCCTAAAACAAAATATACAGACTCAAGTGGCTTTTCTAATGCTATGTTTTGGGATATCTCATATTACTATGATATAGCAAAGGAATTTGACAACAAGAAAAAGTATAACTCAGGATTTACTTATTTGTTTAGCTTCAATCAATATATTGATTGGGAGATTGCTAAAAGTATTCCATTTGAGGTGAAAAGAAAAGGCGCATCTATTAGTTTTGATATTGTGCCGGAGCTTAGACGACATTCGCAGATTTTAGTTGAATAATTATATTGCTCTTAATCAGAGGGTATGATTAAATATTGAAATTATTTGAAAAAAGAGTGCCGTTTTATTTGCATATTTGCATAAATGTTGTACCTTTGTCATCCGCTTTCCAGAAATACAGCAGTTGTCTACGATGGTAGCCTGCCTGGGAGCT
>CAYFUQ010000145.1:0-1914 GCA_964346415.1 uncultured Proteiniphilum sp. | reverse complement strand
CGGTTTTATCCAGAAAGTTGAATTTATAATGGATGATGGTAGGGGATAAAAGATATATAGTATAACAAACTCATAAACAATGCGCGTAATGAAAAAGATAAAAGTAATAATTTCAACTTATGCTTTGGACCTCTCGCTACCTCCGCAGGAAATGCGAGTAAAGCGGCCTCGAGGGAGAGCAGTTAAAATAAGAGAGTTGCCAAAGTTGAAACGGATGGCATAAGAAAGCAATATGGAATGAGCATAAAAATGATTTTACACAAGTTCATGATTAAATGCAAGTTCCACACGATACATTTGAAAGTTAACAATTTTAACAGTATGAAAACAAGAAACATTTTATTTATTCTCCTTGCGTTGACTATTAGCGTAGGGTGTGAGCGTACCGATTTTGATGAAATCCTGCGCAGACATGCAGATCATGAAATGCGTATAGTAGCATTGGAAACCTTAGTTGCCACAGCCAATAGTGAAATAACAACCATTAAAGGCTTGATTAATGCACTTGAGGGTAAAGTGAGTATAAACTCCTATACCGAACTGAGTGATAAAAGCGGCTATGAACTGCTGATGAGTGATGGCAGCAAGATAGTATTGAAAAATGGCGATAAAGGTGAAAGCGGCAGTGTGCCTTCTGTTAATGTGAAGCAGCACATCGACGGTTTGCTTTACTGGACTCTCAACGGCGAGTTTATGCTTGACGGCAATGGGAAAATGATTCTTGCACAGGGTGTAAAAGGTGACAAAGGTGAAGATGGAGCAAACGGACAAACTCCGCAAATGCGTGTTAACAGCAGTAACGATTGGGAAGTGAGCGTGGACAACGGTACCAATTGGCAGACTGTGAAAGATAGCAATGGAAACCCGGTTAAGGCAACAGGAGAGGTGGGACCACAGGGTCCACAAGGTCCTGCCGGAAGTGGTGGTGATATAGATCTTACAATTACAGAATCTGAATCAACAATTGTTATTGAATATAATGGAGTAGTATATACCGTTGTTAAAGGTGAAAGTAGTATAGATCCATCATTACCTTACATAACATTCAAGACTACCAAAGAAATTGGAGAAGAGCTTATAATTGATATTGATGTTGCTAATTATGCAGATAGAGATGAATGCTGGATAGATTTAAATAATAATAAGGTGCGCGATCCGGGAGAGGAGATTCAAACTTTTGGGACTTGGGTAAGTACTTCTGCTCGCTACATAGTTGGTTCGTCTTTGATAACTATCTATGGCAAAGTAACTAAATTCACTTCGGGATACTATAATGATTTTGATACTGATGAGATAACAGGGAATGATATTATCGAGTTTGATTTATCCAATAATAAAGAATTAGAATACTTGCATGTATCATACAACGATGAACTGACTAATGTAGATATAAGTCAAAACAAAAAGCTGGAAGTTGTTGACCTTTCAATCTCGAGAAAATTACAACAAATAGATACCAGCCAAAATGAAGAGTTAGTTAGACTAACGCTCTATAGTTGTTACGAAATTAAAAGTGTTGATGTTAGTAATAATAGAAAGTTGCAAGATCTTGATCTGGCGTATACCTGGGTGGATGAGTTGGATATTTCTAATAATAATGAACTGAACTATATAAGGTGGGATTATAACATACAAAAAACTGATGGATATAAAGCCGGAACTATCACTAAACTTGTGAGTGACCTTCCTGATCGCACCTCAAAAGATAAAGGACGTTTGATTTTATATGAAGGTGCACCAAACAATATAACTACAAGTGAAATACAAACTGTACTAGATAAAAACTGGGATTTTGAATTCTTTTAAATAATACAGCTATGATGGGTATAATAATTATTGGTGATATGAAATGACAGTAATTTAAAAAAAGCAATACATAATGAAAACAAGAAATTTATTATTAACAATGCTAAT
>CAYFUQ010000144.1:0-2056 GCA_964346415.1 uncultured Proteiniphilum sp. | reverse complement strand
TACTTTAACTAATTAGTTCGTACTATATTGTCGATCTATAATTTAATCATCTTCGTATTCGCTTCCTTCTTCAATATCACCACCTGTATATTGGCTCATTGCCTTCAGACTCATACCCATGCTTGAGAATCCACCATCATTGTACAGATTCTGCATAGTCACCTTGCGTGTCAGGTCAGAGAATAGAGTGATACAATAGTCTGCACAGTCGTCCGCATCAGCGTTGCCAATGGGTGACATACGCTCAGAGAAGTCAAGCAGCTCATGCATTCCTTTCACGCCGCTACCGGCAGTAGTTAATGTGGGCGATTGAGAAATAGTGTTGATACGCACACCTCTGTCGCGACCATATATATAACCGAAGCTTCGTGTGATTGATTCCAGAAGTGCTTTCGCATCCGACATATCATTATAACCATAGAATACACGTTGAGCAGCCACATAAGTTAACGCAACAACAGATCCGCCTCTTTCAATTGCATCCAGTTTTCTTGCCACGTGCAACATCTTGTGAAAAGATAAAGCAGAAATATCCAGTGTCTTGTTAAACATATTATAGTCCAGGTCGTCGTAGGTACGTTTCTTGCGAACGTTTGGAGACATACCGATAGAGTGTAATACAAAGTCGATCTTGCCACCCAGTATCTCCATCGATTTTTCGAAAACCATCTCCAGGTCTTCTACGTTAGTGGCATCAGCTGGCAATATCTCTGCATTCAGCTTTTCGCCCAGCTTGGCAGTGTCGCCCATGCGAACAGCCACCGGAGTGTTAGATAAGGTGATTGTTGCACCCTCTTCCACAGCTCTTTCAGCCACTTTCCATGCTATAGACATGTCGTTTAACGCTCCAAAAATAATCCCTCTTTTACCTTTTAATAGATTGTAACCCATATTGAATTTTTGTTTGTCTGATTAAAAACTGCACAAAAGTAGTAAATTTGTGCAATATGTAAACAATGAAACCACAAATAAGTTTATAAAAATGCGTTTAATATCTTAATTCTCTAGTTTTTATCAAGAAAACAGTCAATAAAAAAGGAACCGGTGTTGATTACCGATTCCTTTTCCAAATCATTATTGTCGAATAATAGTGGTTTTCTCAATATGTGTTCTCTTATGCTTCATTCTCAACAGTGATACCTTTCCAGACACCTGCAGCTATAGCAGCACCCAGGAAAGGAGCAACAATGAAGAGCCATAATTGTGAAAGTGCAGCACCACCCTGGAAAATAGCAGGGCCGATACTTCTTGCAGGATTCACAGATGTACCTGTAATTGGAATAGCTACGATGTGAACCAATACCAGTGTAAGTCCGATAGCCAAACCTGCAAATTTGCTGTTGCCATTTTTAGCAGTAACGCCCAATACTACCAATACAAATATAAAGGTAAATACCGTTTCAGCCACAAAAGCTGTAGCCATGGCACCGTCAGCAAAGCCGTTTGCACCTGTCAGTGTGGTTGTTGAACCCGAATCTTTGGCAAGGAACCAAAGAATTGAAGAACCGATAACAGCACCAATCACCTGGAAAATCATATACATAGCTGCATCTTTTCCGCTCATTCTTCCCGATAGCAATACACCAAGTGTTATTGCGGGATTGATATGGCTGCCCGAGATATTGCCGATAGCATAAACCATTGCAACTACTGAAAGCCCAAATGCAAACGCAACGCCCAGTGTTCCCACTGAATCAAATGGTTGACCCGCACCGGCAAATACCGCTGCTCCACAACCCATAAGCACCAAAACCATGGTGCCAATCATTTCTGCGAAATATTTTTTCATACTTTATTAAATAATTAAATTTATAAATTTCAGTATTTTATAGTGATAAAGGTAATAACAGTTTTGACAATTACCTACCGACTGCTGTTTAATAGGACGTATATGTGGAAAAATTCTACAAACGGACGGCTGCGATGCTAATTCTGTATCATTAAAAAATAGTTTTATTGATTTTTATACCGGGCAGACTGAACAAACTTACTTGGGTTGAGTGTTTATAGTGAGAACGAATTCAGAACATATGACAGTAACATATATATATCACAG
>CAYFUQ010000143.1:0-2175 GCA_964346415.1 uncultured Proteiniphilum sp. | reverse complement strand
TTTCTTCTTGAGTTAGATTGTATTTTTTGTATAGTTTTTCGTCTGTCCAGGGTTCAGAGAAGTCTTGAAGGGGAATAAAATTAAACGTTGATTGAGACAAGTTTTTTTGTATCCTATTGAAGTATAATAATGCTCTGTAAAACTTAGTTTTCGTATAAGACAGACAGTTTTCAGCCTCAATTTTATCAAGAAAAGGACCTATTACTAAAAAGGTTTCAGTACACACCTCATTAGGTAAACCCATTATTATTTCAGGAGGGATTGTTGAACTTGTTGAATAAGCATATGATTGAAAAAGTTTATATTTTTCAATAGAACTATTAAACTGGATAATACTCCTATCTACATACCCTGTAATTCTTTTTGCACCTCCTTTATTCCCTTTAACTCCAAAAATCTTAAATGAGTTATCAAAAGGTTTAGATGGTATTTTATTATATCCGTATTTTAAGGGATTATTGAACAAATCAGTTGCAATACCATATGGTTTTCTTGAAGACACTATTAAACTAAATTTTTCAATAGTAATCTCATTAACTTTTTCAATTATGGAGATTTGTCTATAATCTCTGATTACTGTATCTGAAAAATTGTTTTTCAAGAATCTCTTCGAAAATATAACATCAGATTGAATAGGTTTATAATAAAAGTTTGCCTTGTCATTGTTATTACTATCCCATAAGAAATAACAAACTCCGCCATCAATATTCAAACCATCAAAGCATTCTTTAGCATCCTCATAATCATATATAAAACTTATTCTTCTGTCATTAATCATACTCTCTCTAAACCCACTTAATCCCTTGCCACCCTTCATCCATCTCGATGGTACAATCATTGTTAAGAACTTTGGTGCCAACTTTATTGCTTGTTGTACAAATAAGTGATAAATGGGAGTTGCGCTATCCCCTGTTCCCCCTCCATCACTCAACTGATACGGCGGATTCCCTATAATTACATCAAACTGCATATTTTCGAAAGGATTATTATTGTGAATAAATTGGTAGGCATGAGTTTCAAGATCATCACCGCGGTCATATACCTCCTGGCTGGCACCACAATAGGTGCACTTGCCATTTTGAAATGTGTGCTCTATTCTATCATAGGCAACATTGCCTTCGGGCATATCAAATACATTGGTAACGGAGTGTTTGCCGTTAGCACTTTTGGTGCAATAGAGGCTTCGGCGCGTCATAAGAGCCGTAAGCTCTGTAATGCCAATGCCATACACCTGATGCTCCATTATATGATTGACACGCTTTTGCAAATCAGGCTCAAAATGCTCAAGCCCTTTGATTAATCGCTTTGTTATCTCCCTCAAAAAGACACCACTTTTGCAAAAAGGATCTAAGAACTTAGCATCGGGATTGCTCCAAAGCTCTTCGGGCAATGTATCAAGCATCTGATTGGCAAGCTTGGGAGGAGTAAAAACCTCATCGTTGCTAAGATTGGCAAGACACATAAGCACATCGGGGTTATGTCTGTTCAGTATCATGATCGGCAAGTTTTAGATAATGTGTGGGAGGAAACTCTGTTCCATGCTGTGGTATATGTGCCTGCTCGCCATCATCACCAAATAGTGATAGCTGCTTAGTTTTATCGAGCACCACCTGATAGTCAAAGCACCTGCGCTTGACGTCGGTATCATTTATAAATTTCCACTCGGTAAAAATAATAGGCTCACCACTCTCAGTAGTGTAGTTGAGAGCATCACCACATATTATATTAGTATCGAGAATATACTTTACGCTTCGCATCAATTGATGAAAAGCATCATCTCTATTAAATGTCTTTGGATATTGGTTGTGAATTTCTTTGTACAGACGGTCTCTGCACTCTTGTGTGTTATCAGGCAAAAGCTCCACACCATATATACTGGTTGTGGCTTTTATAAGGTTTGCATCATACTCATCTCTACTTTTTGAGTATTTATCGTTTATCACATTAAGCTTACGTCGCAGAATCTCAATCAGGAAATTACCCGTGCCACATGCAGGCTCAAGAAAAGTGGCATCAATGCGCTCGGTTTGGTCTTTCACCAAATCCAGCATTGCATTCACCTCACGTATGTTGGTAAAAACTTCGCCATGGTCGGCAACTCGCTTGCGCGATTTAACTTGTTTAACGTGAGTTCGATGTAAGAAAATCCATTTAAAAGTAGGAATATAGCGAAAA
>CAYFUQ010000142.1:0-2208 GCA_964346415.1 uncultured Proteiniphilum sp. | reverse complement strand
AGCTCCCAGGCAGGCTACCATCGTAGACAACTGCTGTATTTCTGGAAAGCGGATGCAAAGGTAGTGTTATTTTTTTAATGCGCAATAGCTACGTCGGATATTTCTCAAACATTTTTGAACAAACATACAAAGAAGCGCATCAAGCATTTGTCATTCAGCAGACTACAGATATCGTTAATCAACGTTAACCCAGCCGACTATTCCGTCTCAGCACAAAAAGACCTAGTTTTTTAGTGCAGATGGCATAATTTGATTATCTTGCAAAGTTTTTTAAAATCAGTAATTAATCACTCATATATATAGTACATTCAAAATCGACTCCTATATATTATGGTATAATTTAAATTTGATGAAAGGTATTCTTTTAATATTAAAGCGTTTTTTGCCTCCATACAAAAAGTATGTTGCGCTTTCATTTGTTTTCAATATGCTTTCCGCAGTATTGAATGTCTTCTCGATGGCTACCATAATTCCAATTCTCCAGGTGTTGTTCAAAGTCAGCAACAAGGTTTATGATTTCATACCCTGGTCAACAGAAGGTATATCAAAGGTTGATATCGCCATGAATAACGGAGGATGGTATATGACTCATCTGATAGAGACCTACGGAAGCAGCACTACCTTATTGTTTTTGGCTATATTGCTTATAATAATGACATTTCTTAAAACCGGGACTGCATATCTCGGGGCATATTTCACTATACCCATACGAACCGGTGTGGTGAAAGACATAAGGGACAGAATAAACGATAAAATACTAGAGCTACCCATAGGCTTTTTTTCTGAAGAGCGTAAAGGTGATATCCTTGCACGAGTTTCGGGCGATGTCAACGAAGTTGAAAACTCTGTGATGAGTTCACTGGATATGTTGTTCAAAAATCCTATTCTGATATTAATATATCTAATCACAATGATTGCACTAAGCTGGGAACTAACTCTTTTTGTATTCCTGGTTCTTCCTGTTATGGGCACAATCATGGGAACAGTAGGTAAAAATTTGAAGAAGAGCTCGTTTGAAGCACAGAACAAGTGGGGAGAACTAATGTCGCAAATAGAGGAAACATTAAGCGGTCTGCGAATTATCAAAGCATTTAATGCTGAGGACAAAATCGCGAATCGTTTTTATGCAGGAAGCAATCAGTTTCGAAAAATGACAAACAGGATTGTAAGACGTCAGCAGCTGGCTCATCCGATGAGTGAATTTTTGGGTACAATAACCATTGCAACTGTGTTATGGTTTGGAGGCTCTCTAATAATTAAGGGAAGTGGTCTGATTGATGCTGCCACATTTATATATTATCTGACTATTTTCTATAGTATCATAAACCCCATCAAAGAATTCTCACGTTCGGCATACACAGTGCAGCGGGGATTGGCATCTATGGAACGTATTGACAAGATACTGGGAGCTCAGAGCAATATTACAGATCCTCAAAATCCAAAACCACTGAAATTTGATAAGCATATACATTATAATAATGTGTGGTTTAAATATGACAATGATTGGGTAGTGAAGGGTATTGACCTGAAGATTGAAAAAGGTAAAACTATTGCGCTTGTTGGCCAGTCGGGGTCGGGCAAGTCAACAATGACCGACTTGCTCTCGCGATTTTATGATACACAAAAAGGCGGCGTATATATAGATGATGTGAAGATAACTGACTGCACTATGTATGATTTGCGCTCCAAAATAGGGTATGTGAATCAGGAAGCAATTTTGTTTAACGACACTTTCTACAACAATATCACCTTCGGGGTGAAAGAGGCAACGGAGGAAGAAGTGATTGAGGCAGCAAAGATTGCCAATGCTCATGAATTTATAGTTGCGACTCCTGAAGGATATCAGACTAACATTGGCGACAGGGGTGGCAAGCTCTCGGGTGGACAGCGTCAGCGAATCAGTATTGCTCGTGCAGTATTAAAGAATCCTGAAATACTGGTTCTGGACGAAGCTACATCTGCGCTCGACACCGACTCGGAGCGCCTTGTGCAGGATGCTTTGGAAAAACTAATGAAAAACAGAACTACTATTATAGTTGCACACCGCCTGTCAACAATCAAGAATGCGGATGAGATTTATGTACTGAAGGATGGTGAGATTGTGGAGTCGGGAAATCATAACACTCTGTATGACATGAATGGGTATTACACGAAACTATGCATGATGCAGGGAGACCTGAATTGATAAACCTCCCGTTGTGGTATTAA
>CAYFUQ010000141.1:0-2218 GCA_964346415.1 uncultured Proteiniphilum sp. | reverse complement strand
ATTTTATGGCAAAAGAACATTTTCAGCGGACGAAACCGCATGTTAACATCGGTACAATTGGTCACGTTGACCACGGCAAAACCACTTTAACAGCTGCCATTACTACAGTTTTGGCCAAGAGGGGTCTTTCCGAAATGAAATCGTACGATACAATCGATAACGCTCCGGAAGAAAAAGAAAGAGGAATTACTATCAACACTTCACACGTTGAATACGAAACTGAAAATCGTCACTATGCGCACGTTGACTGTCCCGGTCACGCTGACTATGTTAAGAACATGGTTACTGGTGCTGCTCAGATGGACGGTGCTATCATTGTTGTTGCTGCAACAGACGGTCCAATGCCTCAAACTCGCGAACACATCTTGTTGGCACGCCAGGTAAACGTTCCGAAACTTGTTGTATTCATGAATAAAGTTGACTTGGTTGACGACGAAGAAATGCTCGAGTTAGTTGACATGGAAATGCGTGAGCTATTAGACTTTTACAACTTTGACGGTGACAATACTCCTATCGTAGCAGGTTCTGCATTAGGTGCATTAAATGGAGAAGAGAAATGGGAAGACAAAATCATGGAATTAATGGCTGCTGTGGATGAATGGATTCCACTACCTCCCCGTGATATTGACAAACCATTCTTGATGCCTGTTGAAGACGTATTCTCTATCACTGGTCGTGGTACTGTTGCTACTGGTCGTATCGAGACTGGCATTATCAAAACCGGAGAAGAAATTCAAATCATCGGATTGGGTGCTGAAGGGAAAAAATCAGTTATTACCGGAGTTGAAATGTTCCGTAAGATACTTGACAGAGGTGAAGCAGGCGACAACGTTGGTCTTTTACTTCGTGGAATTGACAAAGATGAAATCAAGCGTGGTATGGTTATTTCACATCCTGGAAAAGTTAAACCACACTCAAGATTTAAAGCTGAGGTTTACATCCTGAAAAAAGAAGAAGGTGGACGTCATACTCCATTCCACAACAAATACCGCCCACAATTCTACATCCGTACGCTTGACGTAACAGGTGAAATCACTCTACCCGAGGGTGTTGAAATGGTAATGCCGGGTGATAACGTTACTATTGACGTAACTCTTATTTATCCTGTTGCTTGTAGCGTTGGTCTTCGCTTTGCAATCCGTGAAGGTGGACGTACAGTAGGTGCTGGTCAAATTACTGAAATTATCGAATAGTAATCTCTAACGATTTATATTTGATATAAATATTAGAAACTTAGTTGGAATTTTATATTCCAACTAAGTTTTATAAACGGGTTTAGCTCAGTTGGTAGAGCACTGGTCTCCAAAACCAGGTGTCGGGAGTTCGAGTCTCTCAACCCGTGCTAAAAAAGATTGAATTAATCAATGAAAAAAGTAGCTGCATATATTAAAGACGCTTACAACGAATTAGTTTATAAAGTGTCTTGGCCATCTCCAAAGGAACTAACCAGTAGCACGATAATCGTAATGATTGCTTCCATTATTATTGCTATCATTGTGTTTGGTATGGATTCCTTGTTTGAGTGGATTGTGAAATCACTATATGGTATTTTATAATTTCTGAATTGAGAGAAAATGTCTGAAAGCGGAAAAAAATGGTATGTTCTTCGTTCTGTAAACGGAAAGGAGAATAAGGTCAAGGAATATCTTGAGTTAGAAATGAAAAGAACCGATCTAGGAAAATATGTCTCTCAAGTTCTTATTCCCACTGAAAAAACTTATACAGTACGTAACGGTAAAAAAGTGATGCGCGAGCGTCCATATTTACCTGGATATGTACTTATTGAGGCTGAGTTGGTAGGAGAAGTTATTCATCAACTTAAAAGTATCAATTTTGTAGCCGGATTCCTTCCTAATACGGCCAACCCACAACCGCTAAGCGAAATAGAAGTTAAGCGGATTTTGGGTACAATGGATGAACTGGAAGAATCAGGTGACGAAATGGATATCGATTTCTATATCGGAGAGAATGTGAAGGTCATTAGTGGTCCCTTCAGCAGTTTCTCTGGTGTAATTGAGGAGGTGAATGAAGAAAGGAAAAAGCTCAAAGTGATGGTTAAAATCTTTGGAAGAGCTCAATTACTGGAAATGAGTTATATGCAGGTCGAGAAAGAATAAATCAGTAGTTTGGTTACGCAGATACTGTTAATTCTTTTATGTGTTTGAAAACCGTAATTATTTAAAATCAAAAAAATGGCTAAAGAAGTTGCTGGACAACT
>CAYFUQ010000140.1:0-2219 GCA_964346415.1 uncultured Proteiniphilum sp. | reverse complement strand
TTTGTTTTATCTAAATCTACTGAGGATGCGCAATCTGTTAGTCCTGTTTTTGATAATATGGGGTAGTTTGACTCTTGGTTCGTGCTTCAATGGGAAGAATGATGAGCTGAGCAGAAAACTTGTGCAGTGGGATCAGATGATTGATGAACAGCCGGAGGCTGTTGCCGATAGTTTGCAAAAGCTTATTCCACAAAGCATGTCGCGCTCAAACAGGGCATACTACAACTTGATTAATACCATAACGAAAGACAAGTTATATTATGAATTTACGAGCGATTCGCTGATTGACAAGGCGGTCAATTATTACAGAGTGTTTGACTCTAAAAACGATAATTATATACGTTCGCTGATATATAAGGGGATTGTGAGAACAAGGATGGGGGCAGCAGACAGCACAGTTTTTGAGCCGCTGAAGCAGGCAGAAGATTTGTTTGCAGGACAAAGGATAAAAAATCCGAGTATAGGATATACGCTAAATTACTTTCTGGGGAACCTTCAATACTTAAATAACAATTTTGAGACCGCAAACAGTTATTACTCTTCAGCATTGGATTATGCTACAATTAAGCAAGACACGACACATATCTTTGATGCTTATCTCTCATTATTTTGGAACGAGATTACAGATAGCAATGTGGATAAAAGCGAGGTTTATCTTGATAGTTTATCGAAATATTATGATGAATCATCTGGCAACAAGACGTTCTTACTAAATGCTCAATCAGCTTATTATGAAAGTACGGGAAATATGATGATGGCTATTGAAAGAGAAAAGGAACAGCTGGAGTTTACAGATGGATATGACGTAGAAGACAAATCAAGTACCTACTTTTCTATTTCAAAAAAGTACAATAAAATCAATCAGCCGGACAGTGCACTGCTTTACGGGATTCTAGCCATAGAAGCCATGAGTGATAATTTGAGTGTTGAAAACTATCTGTTTTATGAAAACGTAGCTGACATTTACGAGAACATGGGCGATTATAATTCAGCAAATACATATAAACACAAATCAATGGATAGCTATCGGGAGTCGGTCCTTGATAGATTGGATACTCAAATTATGGAGCTTGAAAAGAAATACGACCTTTCGAAAACAGAGAATGTGGTTTTAAAATCGAAACAGAGGGTGCTGATTATAGCAATTGTATCGCTGGTGGTGGCACTTACTCTGACTGCATTTTTGCTAATCAGTATCAGAAGAAGCAGGACTTCAGCTATTAAGCTTATAAATCTTCAGCACGAAAATGAGAGGCATGCCATGGAGACCAGATTACTGGAGGAGGAGGCACATAAAACAAGTTGGTTGATTTCACTATATGGATACATCTCAAACCGATTGTCGGCATTGCAGGATAATTTTGAGAATCTGTCTCAAAGATATATATCTGCAAACCCCAAAGTGTATAAGGAGATGATGAATATACTGGATACGGCTGAGGATGATTTGAAAAATATTCCGGAGCAGATGAACCCAACTCAGGAAACCTTTGAGTTGTATACCGGATTGAGTGGAAATGAGTCCCAATTATTCAATAGCAGCGAGAGGATTATGCTGATGCTGTTGGCGTGTGATGCAGACAACAAACAAATTGCAACTTTTATGAATGCTTCGCTGCAAAGTATCCGCGCAAGGAAATCGCAACTGAAGAGAAAAATGTTACAAAATGAGATAAAAGCAGACAAATTCTTTAGATAAATTCCTTATTGTCTAATTTGCATGTAAGATGCACCGTTAAACAGCATATGCATTAGCAACTAGATATCAACATTTTAAAAGACGTACCACCGTTAAATTTGAAAGACACTATTGTTTATGGTGTCTTTTGTTTATTACTTTGTGTCTGTAATCGCAAAGATGCTGAAACTATTTCAGATTTGATATTTGGAGGGTAGTATCTACTCATTTATGTAAAATTTTCAATAATATATTATATCTAAAAAAAATGCTCCGATGAAAAAGAAACATGCTGTTATAATGATTCTGATGAGTGCATTATTTCTATTGCCTGCAACAACTTTTGCCCAAACAGTTAGCAAGGGACAAACAACTCAGGAAAGGCTTGATGCTGAAAGAAGAAGAGATGAAATGAAATTAGTGAATCTAAAAAAGACAACTCGTTCTCTAAGCGAAATAGAAGTAGATGCAAGTTTTGACGGGAACGGTGATTTGGAAATTTTTGTGACAGGATTCCACGGTACGGCTTATGTACAGGTTG
>CAYFUQ010000139.1:0-2224 GCA_964346415.1 uncultured Proteiniphilum sp. | reverse complement strand
ATTTTATCTCTAAATGTGTGAAAGATTTTCAATAAAAGTGCTTTTTTACTACCTTTGCACTCAAAATCAGCAATTTCAAATCATGAACATAGAAAGTATACTTCAAAAGGCCGCCATCGAGGCTGTGAAAGCGTTGTATGATACAGATGTAACCCCATCGCAAATTACACTTCAGAAGACCAGAAAAGAATTTTCGGGACATTATACCCTGGTTACTTTTCCGCTTTTGAAGATATCGCGACGAAAACCGGAGGAGACAGCCGAAGAGATAGGGCAGTTTCTTGTTGGGCACTCGCCCGTGGTGGATGACTACAACGTGATTAAGGGCTTTTTGAACCTGACCGTTGCATCTGATGTGTGGGTGGAGATGCTGGAGCACATCAATGACAATCCTGATTTTGGATTTACACCGGTCACTGAGGATTCGCCTTTGTATATGGTGGAGTATTCCTCACCAAACACCAACAAACCGCTTCACCTGGGGCACGTGCGCAACAATTTGCTCGGTCACTCACTGTGTGAGGTGTTGGCTGCCAACGGCAAGCGTGTGGTGAAAACCAATATTGTGAACGACCGCGGTATACATATCTGCAAGTCGATGCTGGCGTGGCAGAAATGGGGAAATGGGGAAACGCCTGAGTCGTCGGGCAAGAAGGGCGACCACCTGATTGGCGACTACTATGTTCTGTTTGACACAAAATATAAAGAAGAGCAAAAGGCACTGCGTGAAGGGCAGGGCATGCAGGAAGAGGAGGCTGAAAAGCAGTCGGTTCTGATGGCTGAGGCCCGCGAAATGCTGCGCAAATGGGAGGCGGGCGACAAGGAGACTCTGGAGTTGTGGGAGACCATGAACGGATGGGTGTATGCCGGCTTTGACGAAACTTATAAGAAGATGGGGGTAACCTTCGATAAGATTTATTACGAATCGGAGACTTATCTGGCAGGACGCGACGAGGTACTGAAAGGGCTTGAAAAAGGTTTGTTTTATAAAAAAGAAGATGGCTCTGTGTGGGCTGACCTCACTGACGACGGGCTTGACCACAAGCTGCTGCTAAGAAGCGACGGCACATCCGTATATATGACACAGGATATAGGCACTGCCAAATTGCGTTTTGATGATTATCCAATCAACACTATGATATATGTGGTGGGCAATGAGCAGAACTATCACTTCCAGGTGCTATCTATATTGCTTGACAAACTTGGTTTTGAGTTTGGCAAGGGGCTGGTACACTTCTCTTACGGCATGGTGGAACTTCCCGACGGGAAAATGAAATCGCGCGAGGGAACGGTGGTAGACGCCGACGATCTGATGGCGGAGATGGTAGAAACTGCCCGCGAGACATCCAAAGAGCTGGGCAAGCTGGATGATGTGTCGTCCGAAGATGCTGACGCAATAGTGAATATGGTTGGTATGGGTGCACTCAAATATTTTATTCTGAAGGTTGACCCAAAGAAAAATATGACTTTCAATCCGCAGGAGTCTATCGACTTCAACGGAAACACAGGTCCGTTTATACAATATACTCACGCACGCATCCGATCTATATTGAGAAATGCCGAAGAGAGGGGAATTGATCTCTCTGCCAAAATAGACAGCCCGCTGGTGCTCTCTGAAAAGGAAGAGGGTCTGGTGCAGATGCTGACCGAGTTTGATACAACTGTGAAGCAGGCCGGCAGTGAATATAATGTGTCGCTGATTGGCAACTATATTTACGACCTGGTGAAGGAATACAACCAGTTTTATCACGACCACCCCATGCTGCGCGAAGAAAACGAATCACTTCGCCTGTTCCGCATTCTGCTATCCAAGAACGTGGCTCACACCATCAAGAAGGGTATGAAGCTGCTGGGTATTGATGTGCCGGAGAGGATGTAGGGTTATCCAAATAAACATAAAGAGGCTGCTTCAAGTTGATTATGAAGCAGCCTCTTTTTCTCTGTAGCCCAGCCGGGAATCGAACCCGGATCTAAAGTTTAGGAAACTTCTATTCTATCCGTTGAACTACCGGGCCTCATGTTTGAGACTGCAAATGTAATCCATTTCTGAGAAAGGACAAACAAAAAAAGTGATATGATTCACAAAATGACAACCTCTATAAACAATAACGGCCCTTATATGTTAATATAAGAACACAATCATAAAACTTAAACTATTTATATCAATGGGAAAAATAGCAATACTTTACGGAAGTTCGGGCGGTAACACAGAGATGGTTGCCAA
>CAYFUQ010000138.1:0-2237 GCA_964346415.1 uncultured Proteiniphilum sp. | reverse complement strand
TTACAGGTATTTATCTTAAATATTAAAACAATGGGGGGCGTCATAACTTCGCCAACGTTGTTAACGGGTATTGCCCCCAGTTCATTTCAATCTCCTTCAAATATCTCCTCCAACTGTTTTTGCAATAACTAAGGGAGAAATGCATCTCACGTAATAATTATATAAAAGGTTGACTTTTTATTTATCTACAAATTTATGAAATAATCTATAGGTAAGGGTTGTAAGAATTTGAGAAAGCTTCAATAGGGCTGAAAACCTTGATAATGAAGTTAAATATTTCTCTCTTTGTTTTTACGATTTTGATGTTGTATGAATATAAACATTGTTAAATATGTGGAGCGTGAGTTTTTTGCATTTTTGTCAAAAGTTGAATGTGGACTATGTGTCAAGGGTATTGACGAAAAATACTTGATTGTTGTTAGGTTTTAGTAACATGTTGATTTTACTTGAAGTACCTGACCTGTTATTAAGCAAAAAAAGATACTTTTTTCATGAGGTAATTTAATAATTAGCATAATCATTAGAAAGAGCTGCCTTATTTTTGTTGTATCCTGTAATTATGGAAGTAAAAACCAGATGGCTTTTATATTTTAATAATAAAGGAAAGAAAAAATATAATGAGGTAAATTAATTTTTAGCAGAATAGTTTGGAAACGTCGCCTTATTTTTGGCAATCATTCTATTAAATGAAGGAATTAATACTACCGCATAGTATTATGAAAAAACTACCGTAGTTTTGCCGCATCACTTAAATAGAAGGATAAAACGAGGGTGAATTTAAATTATAAAAGAAAGGAAGAATGATTTATCTGAATATAAAAATGTAGATGCACACTCAATACGAGTTGTTGAATTGCATCGCATAATCGAGGAAAGAAAATTGCTTTTTTAGGTTGTGCACAAAAAAGTCGGTCTATGACCGCAATTATAATTAAGAGGTTGTACTTGTACAGCCTAAGTAACTAACCGGCCGATATTGGCTATAAAAATTATTTAAAATGAAAAATAATTTTGCAATTAGAAGATTAAGTGCGTCAATCTTACTTAAAATGACACACACTGAAGTGAACGGATTTTTTAAACGGGCACTGACGAAAATTGGGTTATATGGGATCGAAGATCCTCATGTAATTATGTTAGTTGAGAATGCATCAAAGCACCTTGAAGTGCAGGAAGAGCTGAGCAAAACGCCGATGGCGCATGAGGCGACTCCTGAAATTCAGAGCAAGTTTGATGAATGCCGTGACAACCTCACGAGAGTGAAGGAAACCATTATGACTCTGAGGAGAGTTCGCAATGCTGAAGAGAAGGAGATGTACAAAGTACTAAATTTCTGGATACGAACAGCGAGACGAAACATGACCTCTTACGCCAGAATGGACCAGGCAGAAGCAGTCAGAGCACTGAAAGCGGGCGTTGAGGCAAATCCAATGATATTGAATTACCTCGAAACGCTGAACATTGATAAATCATTTGAACAAGCTGTGCAACTTGATGATGAAATGATTAAGCTAAGCAATGAGCGCTCTCAGGATCGTGGTTACTATAAGGATGTGCGTCTGGACAATCGTGAGACAGCAGTTTTCAACCTACAGCTATTGTTTAATACTTTTGTAGCAATGGCTAATGTTGAAAACTCTGATCAGGAAATGTATCAGGATCTGTGCAGGACCCTGGATACAATGCTGATTGAAACTCACGCTGTGTGGAAATCGCGCATCACGCGTCTCGCAAATGGAGAGGATATCAGTGATGAGGAAGATATGGGATTTGATAACTCAGACCCCGTTGATCCTAATCCTGATGATTCTTCAGATGGAGACGATGAGTAACATCATGTTTCATCTCGCATGAATCATTAGCATGAACTAAATCCAACCGGCTCAACTGTTTGTTGACTGGTTGGGTGGATGTTCACCAAGCCGGGCGACGCAATTCCCTGAAAAAAAGAAGCGTCGTTCGGCTTTTTTTATATAAAAACGTGGTGTCGCTTCACCTCGGATAATTTTAGTGCCGAAATATACACCTTTTATTTGGTGATTCGTGTCTCTGACTATAAAATTTCTTAAAGATTAAGGAAAGTTGGGGAATTAGTGTGGAATATGGGGAATAAAAGTAGTGATTTTTGTACGCTTATTGTCTTGTATATTAGCTGTATAGCTCATTGTTGATAACTTTATCAAAAATAATGTGTGGAAAAGTGGGGGAAAGTGGATTTTTTTTGTAATTTTACAGAA
>CAYFUQ010000137.1:0-2348 GCA_964346415.1 uncultured Proteiniphilum sp. | reverse complement strand
CTTTTCCCACAATATCGTTTGTAAATTCATATTCTTTCAGGAATGTTTCATTGACCACAAGCTGTGATACCACTGAGTCCATCTGTTCCGGCTTGCGCCCTTCAAGTATCTTGATGTTGAAGAAATCGAAAAAGCGGTCGTCAACCGACCATACTCGGAGGTTGACTTGTTTCCCCTCAAATTGCCTTCCCCACTCCATACCGACTCTTCCTGGTATGTCGCGCGTAATTGTATAGTCTTTTATACGTGAATCTCGCAACAGCTCTTGACCGAAAGCGAGTGCTTCACTCCCAATCCCGGCAAGAGGCACATAAACTATATTTTCTTTGGGTATTCCCCAGTCGTAGCGAAGCATATAATCATTTTGTTGTTTGATAAACAGGGTAGCGCTAATTAATGCTATTGCTACGGAAAACTGTATAATAATTAAAACGTTGCGCAACTTTACGCTCTGTTTGTTGAGCGAAAAAGAGCCTTTCAAAGCATTTGATTCGTCAATGGAAGTAGTGTAACGGGTTGTGTACAGCCCAACAAGAAAAGAGAAAAGAAGCAAAATCAAGGATGTGGTGAGTAACAATGGGATATGATGCTCAAATGATAAATCTGCTGCAAAAATCTCTTTGGCGAAAGTTGTGGTGCGAAGATAGAATATCGTAATAAGTGCAACAACGATTGCAATCAGGGTAAAGAGCATGCTTTCAGAAGCCAGCACCAACTTTAATTGGGTCTTGTCGATTCCCAGAATTTTATGAATTGTAATACTGCGCACACGTGAAGGTGCCATAGCAACCGACAAGTTGACAAAGTTGACAAAAGCTATGAAAACTGTCAAAAGTCCTATAATCAACAGTGTGTAGGTGGTATTAATACGTTTACTGCCCCCTTTTCCGGGGTTTTGCAAATAGAGTTTGTTGGGTGATGTCAGTTTAAATTCTATTCTGTCGTCGGGGTTCTCTTCATTGTGTTGGAAGAATCTTTCGCCAAGAATCTCTTTGCTGTTTAATTTATCTTGGATGGTGGATTGATTCTCCTTACTGACAAGGAAATAAGACTGGAAGCTCCATTCCGATTCTTCATATTCAGGCAAGTGTGTAAACATGCCGTTTGGCATGCTGCTATTTTTTGGAAAATCGTCATAGACAGCAGTTACAACCAACTCTTTTTTATTATTATAATGGTATCGCATGGTTTTTCCTATAGGATTATCATTGCCAAAAACCCTTTGAGCTGTTTCTTTTGAAATCATCACCTTGCCCGGCTGTGAGAAGATATTCGTTGTATCGCCCGATAGAATCTCGGGGGCAAATACATCAAGAAATCCGGGGGTGGTGAAAGTTAAATGCAGGGAATGTATTTCAGGGACATTAGCCTCGTTGCCAATATCGAATTTTTGTGCTCCCCAGATTGCTGCAGTACAATATCTCTCAACTTCAGGAATAGTTTGTGCAATATGTGCAGGTAGTTGCAAATTCATATGAAGGATTACATCTCCTTTGCTTCCATCTAGAATGTTGAGCTGATTTAGTTTGTCTGTATTTTTATAGGATTTGTCGTAGGTGAAATCATAATGCACCTGTATGGCAACTATAAAGAGGACTGTCAGTGCTACACTCAACCCCACAATATTGATGAGGGAGGAGGACTTGAAAGACTTCAAGAGACCGAAAAAGTTTTTATAAATATTCATTTCGATGTGTTTTATTTATTATTTTAAAATCAATTCTTCCGCCGTACCAAACGTATCATAACCGGATGTTATAACGCTTTCACCCGGCTCAAGTCCCGAGGTTACTTCATAATAATTGGGGTTTTGTCGTCCGATGGTGATTTTGCGCTTAACAGCTTTTTTGCCATCCGATGTTACTACAAATATCCACTGCCCGCCGGTGGTTTGATAAAACGGTCCGCGAGGGATAAGCACTGCCTCTACGGGTTGACCTAATTGCAAGCTGATGTAGTAGGTTTGTCCTGCTCGTATATTGTTGGGACGCTCGCCTTCAAACATAAATTCGGTTCTAAATTGCTTTTCGCGAACTTCGGGATATACCTTGCGAACACGCAATGCAAAGTTATTGTCTTGTCGCTCAAAGGTGGCATCCAGACCTGTTCGCACACGATCAATATAATGTTCGTCAATCATGGCTTCTACTTTATAGTCCGACAAAACGCTGATTTGTCCGATGCGCCCACCCGTGGGTATGTTTTGACCAATCTCCACATCAAGCAATCCCAGCTGTCCGTCAATAGGAGCTTTGATGTTTAGGTTGTCGTTTCGCTGACGTATTAGCACCAGGTTTTGGCGCATGTTGTGCAAGCTCTCTTCCATTTGTTCTATCTGTACGGTGCGA
>CAYFUQ010000136.1:0-2357 GCA_964346415.1 uncultured Proteiniphilum sp. | reverse complement strand
CACAGTTACCTCATGCTCTTTATCAGCATCCACGTTTGAAAGAGAGATATGCATAACACCATCTTTGTTGCGAGAAGCAGTTCCACTCAACAAAGGGAGAGTCTGATCGTTTCGTACAGTCATAGTTGGACTTTCAAGTTCTAATGGAAGATAAGTTGCATCCTGGTGCACTTTATACATTTTGAAAACATGATAAGTGGGTGTAAGAACCATCCCCCCTTTGTCATTAGTCAAAATCATAGCCTGCAACACATTAACCATCTGAGCAATATTAGCCATTTTCAATCGCTCCGTGTATTTATGGAATATATCGAACGACAATGAAGCTACAAAAGCATCACGCAAAGCATTTTGCTGATAGAGGTGTCCACTTATTGTTCCGGGTTCTTCATCCCACCAAGTGCCCCATTCATCAAGCAACAAATCAACTCGCTTGTTTGGATCATACTTATCCATAATATCGATATGCTTTTTCAAAACTGGCTCAATTTCTATGGCTTTACCCATTGTCCAATAAAAATCGTCCTTATCAAAATTGATGGCTGATCCCTTACTTCCACTCCAACCTTTCACTGTATAATAGTGAAGTGACAGTCCCTGCATATGTCTGGCTGCATTTTTCATCAACACCTCAGTCCAGTTGTAGTCGTAATCACTAGCACCACTTGCTACTTTATACAGACGGTTATCGCCATAATTTCGCGCATAAGTCTGATATCTTCTGTAAAGATCTGCATAATACTCCGGACGCATTTCGCCACCACATCCCCAACTTTCGTTACCAACACCAAAGTATTTTACCTTCCAAGGTTTGTCGCGACCATTCTCTCTCCTTAGGTTCGCCATGGGCGATTCACCATCGGATGTCATATATTCAACCCATTTAGCCATCTCCTCAACTGTACCACTACCCACGTTTGCACTTATATAGGGTTCGGTGCCTAGTAATTCGCAAAAGTTAAGAAACTCATGCGTTCCAAAACTGTTGTCTTCAATAGTACCTCCCCAATTAGTATTAACCATTTTGGGTCTGTTTTCTCTCGGTCCAACACCATCCATCCAGTGATATTCATCTGCAAAACATCCTCCCGGCCAGCGCAATACGGGAATCTTAAGTTCTTTCAATGCTTCTAAGACATCAATTCTGTAACCATTTATATTAGGTATAGAAGAGTTCTCTCCAACCCATATCCCACCATAAATACACGTTCCCAAATGCTCTGCAAATTGTCCATATATTTCTTTTGGAATAACCTGTGAAGCATCATTTACATCTATTGTTACGACTGACTTGTGCTGTGCCAAGAGCGAACTGCTTATAAAAAGCAATAATAAAAGAGTATAATTTTTCATCTAAATAAAATATTTATAATAATTTGAGTTTCTATAAATTATATTGGGCTGCCCGGCTCTTTGCCCGGAACCGGAACAACACCTTCCTGGTAATCCGACAATGGTCCCATTTTATATTCTTCTGGTCCATATCTTAAACCGGATGCCATTATTTCATCCCATTTAATTGACTTACCTGTATAGGCAGCTTCTCTTCCGAGAATAGCAACTAAATTAGACATTGCTAAATCCTCAGCCTGATTTATTTTTTTATTTTTCCTTATTGATTCAACTAAGTGAATATGCTCCTGATTATAAGGGTTACTCACAGGTTTTGATTCGTAATCATATTTCCACAAAGTATTACCCTCCCAGTCCAGAATATGTATATTTCCATTGTCATTTAGTTGAGCGATACCTTTCGAACCAATAATTTGTTCAGAAACATTTCCATCGCATCCATCTATTTGACGGGCAGTATGAAGCATTCGTTTGTTATTCTCAAAATAATAATCTACACTAAAAAAATCAAATATATCACCTGTTAATCTTCTTGCTCTACCACCATATCCTACTGCATGCATTGGGTTTTTACCCATAAACCAGGTTGCTATATCTATGTTGTGTATCCCTTGATCGAGAATATGATCACCACTCAGCCACTTAATATTAAACCAGTTTCTGATACAATATTCCATATCGCTCCACTCAGGTCTTTGTTTCTTATTCCACCATGCTCCCTGATTCCAATGAGATGTGGCAGATATAACCTCACCAATAAGGCCATTTCGTACCTGGATATATGCCTCCCAATAATCTTTTCTATGACGGCGTTGATTGCCGGTAATAACTGTTAATCCTTTTGAGGTTGCTACTTTTGATGCTGCAATAACAGTTCTGATTCCAACAGGATCAATGGCACAAGGTTTTTCCATGAAAACATGTTTGCCCGCCTCTATCGCTGCCTTAAAATGTTCAGGTCTAAAATGTGTTGGTGTGCATAGCAAAACCACATCAATATCAGA
>CAYFUQ010000135.1:0-2370 GCA_964346415.1 uncultured Proteiniphilum sp. | reverse complement strand
ATATCATCCGTGAGGATGTACTCAAAGAGATATTCGACCTCGACATCACTATATCAATGGTGAATCAGAAGAGGTTCTGTAATTACTATTGCGGGATTACGCCGCCGTGTGCAAAGCAGGGGGCGGACGGGCAGCCGTGTGAGAAGGGGTGTTGTAAGGGAGAAAAGCGCGTAGCAATGGAAAATGGAAAATGGAAAATGGAAAATGCAGATACTTCACAAACATTTAAACATTAAGGTAAATAAGTGATTAAGAGTATTAAGATTTTCATAAACACGCAATTAATAAGTAATAATGCTTGTTCTTTGCAAACGATTAAGCAGTTAAACAAATAAACAATTAAACAACATAGGAAATGAAAATAAGATTGACAATCCTCGCCCTCAGCATAGCCGCACTGGTGGCATCATGCACAGGAGGACAACAGCAAAAACAGCATACAGGCGAAACAGTGTCCATCACGCACACTCTTGGCACGGTGGAAGTGCCGGTGAACCCGCAACGGGTGGTGGTGCTCGACTTCTCGGCACTCGAGAATCTGGACTACATAGGCGTTAAGCCCGTGGGAATGCCAAAACAGGGAGTACCCTCGCACCTGAGCAAATACAAAAACGATGCGTCAATTGCCGACGTGGGAACAGTGGTAGAGGTGAACCTTGAGAAAATAAACGAACTGCAGCCCGACCTTATCATCATAGGCGGACGCCTTGCCGAATCGTATGACGACCTCTCGGCCATCGCCCCCGTGATGTACCCCGTTGTGCTCAACACCACCAACTTTATGGGCGCATTCAAAACAGTGCTCAACGACCTTGCCCTTGTGTTTGACAAGCAGGCAGAGATGGACGACGCACTTGCCAAAATACAAACCCGTGTGGAAGACATACAGGCAAAAACCGCCAACAGCGACGACCGCGCCCTTATCCTCCTTCACAACCGCGGACGCTTTAGCGCCTACGGCAGCGGCTCGCGCTTCGGCATCATCCACGACCTCTTTGGCGTGAAAGAAGCAGAAGAAGGAATGGGAACCCACCTTCACGGCAACCCCGTGTCAAGCGAGTTTATCCAAAAAACGAATCCCGACATTATATATATAGTTGACCGCAGCCAGGTAGTTGGCAACGACGTAATCGACAAAGACGAAATCGAAAACAAGCTGGTGAAGCAAACCAACGCCGCCATCAACCACCGCATCTTCTACCTCAACCCCGAAGTGTGGTACCTTGCAGGCGGAGGAGTAGCCTCAGTCAACATGATGATTGACGAGATTGAGCAGTCACTCTAAATCTCCCGGAGCCTCAGGAAGAGTCATATAAATTGCTGAAATAGCGCGGAAGCATCTCGCAGAGCAGATATATCAAATTGATGTAGTAAAATAGCAATTAGTCGAAAAAGGTCGATATTGGATAGACAAATGTAAACTTTGGAGCAAAAACGGAAAAGTGCACTTTATAGCAAAAAATGCGTACTTTTGCACGTTTTTCGGGCAAAAACGGGGCTAAAAAGTTAAATAACGGGCCAAAACTCGGGATTTAACAGTCTTTTAACCGACTATTAAAATGACATTATATATATTTGCGATACAGACAAAAAAAAATTGGTAGATGGTCCCTTCAAATTACCATCAACCAATTCTTACTTAAGTAAATCAACCACTGTCGTCGAAAACTAATGGTTGACCATTACAAATTACTCGTAGAGTCTTATTGAAATATCAATTTCATTAAGGCTCTTCGTTTTTTGAGCCCGGGTCTGTGTCAGATTCCTTATCAGCATCCGGATTCCCGGTTGCGTCGTCATCTTCCACTGTTGCTCCGATTCTCAAAAGATAGGCGGAGTTAGAGCGAACCAGCACGCTTCGCAGATTTGTACAAAGCTCATGATAGAGACTTTGACTTTCGCCCGGAACGTTGGCATTGTTTTCAAACGTATTCATCATGATTGATAAATCAACATAACTCAAACGTCTTCTTTCTTCAGCCAGGTCACTAAGTCGGTTCTTTTCTTTGTCACGCTGGTCTATCAAGCTTTCTAAATTGTTAGTTGCTTGAACAATCTCCTCGAAACGATTTACAAGCTGCAATGTTTCCAAAGCCGCCAACAGTTCGGGATTATTGCTAACCTCTGCGCTGAACCTACCCACCAAACCATCTTGCAGTTTGATTCGACAACGGCTGAAAGCGCGCCTCTCTTTCCTCACGAAAGAAGCCACCATTGCAGCAGCGTCCCGCGATTCCTGAGTTTCAGCTTCAAGCAATGCATTAGATATCTTGACCAAAGATCTCAACATACTATGCCGCTTTTCTGCCAGTTGCTCGATGGTTTTGGAGTTGTCGTGGAACCTTTTTCTCTCCACAACCTTATCCAGGG
>CAYFUQ010000134.1:0-2507 GCA_964346415.1 uncultured Proteiniphilum sp. | reverse complement strand
TAATCTTGTAATTGCCAAATGGATCATGGACAATAATTCCATTGTTGCGAGCTAGAATAAAAATTCGTTTAAAGAATTGCATAAACTTTGCCATCGTATTATGGCTTACTTTTTCATGAGTCAACAAATAAACTTCAAAGTCGCGGATAAACATATCATTTATTGATTTTATTGCCATATCAGAAACTCGATGTTTCTTTTTAATAAAATTAGCAACATGCTTTCTAGTTACCTTATATTTCTGCAAGGTTGCAGCAGACTTAGAAATTCCAACCAATGATTCAACATCTCGATTATGTTTATCAAAAAGATTTAGAATAGTTTCTCCACTTTCATCAAGCCCCAAGAACTCACCTTTAATTCTTTCCGGTGTTACCACATCAAATCGCTGCAGATCATGATAAATCCGGTGCAAAGAGGCCTTAATATCATCTAATCTCGCATTTTTACTTCGACTCTCAGAATCGGCACCAATAATCTTGTTCGCCTTTACATTCCATCGGGAATCTTTAACGTACACCTTTGTGTTGAATCTCGCTTCAACACCATCAATAGTAATTCTGCACATAATGGGGCATGTTCCATCACTTCTTCTTTTGTCTCTTCTTATAAAAAAAAGAATGCTAAATGTACTTCTCATAACTCATTTTTTTAAATACAAATGTAAATTAATACTATAAAATTGAGTTACATACGCATCTGCCAATCGTGGACAACAAACTGCCAATGTTGGACAATTCGTACCCCCTGATAGTGTTTTTACATAAGGGGTACGATTTGGGAAATATAAACTGACTTTTTCTGTCTATTTACGGTCTTTCTTGTCAGCCATTACCACATAAAAAAACCGCTCAAATCTCTCAATTTGAACGGTTTGTCTATCTTCTGTCACCTTTTGTCTTAGGCTCTCAGCGGAGAGGGAGGGATTCGAACCCCCGGAGGCTCTCACCTCAACGGTTTTCAAGACCGCCGCAATCGACCACTCTGCCACCTCTCCAGTCTGTAAATATGTTGCTTTATTTCCCAAAAGCGAGTGCAAAGATAGAACTATTTTTGAAAACAAAAAAGAATCGGACGAAAATATTTCAGCGAAAGGCAATTTTTAATCAAAAACGAAAAATAAACACTATCTTTGCCAATATAAATACGAAAATATATCCTATGCAATTTACCGAACTTCCCCTGTGCGACGCGCTCATGACGGGACTCGATGCAATGAATTTTGTGGAGGCTACTCCCATTCAGGCTCAGTCCATACCGGTCATAATGGACAAGAAAGACCTTATCGCCTGCGCACAAACAGGCACAGGCAAAACGGCGGCGTTCCTGCTGCCGCTTATCAACAACCTGCAGACACTGCCCCATGAAGAAAACAAAGTCAACGCAATTATAATGGCGCCCACCCGCGAGCTGGCTCAGCAAATCGACCAGCAGATGGAGGGTTTCTCATATTTCACACCCTTCTCGTCGGTGGCTGTCTATGGCGGCAGCGACGGCGATGCATGGGAAGTGCAAAAGCAAGGCCTCACCAGCGGTGCCGATGTGGTCATAGCCACGCCCGGGCGACTCCTTTCGCATATCAATCTCTACAATATCGACTTCTCGGGAGTCAAATACTTTATCCTCGACGAAGCCGACCGCATGCTCGATATGGGATTTCATGAAGATATAATGAAAATCGAAAAGCTGCTGCCCAAAGATCGGCAGACAATCATGTTTTCGGCCACCATGCCGCCCAAAATTCAGCAACTAGCCAAGAGCATCCTGCGCAATCCCGTCGAAATCACAATCGCCATAGCCCGTCCGCCCGAAACTATACTGCAATCGGCCTACGTGTGCTACGAGCCCCAAAAGCTCGAAATCATCAAACAACTCTTTGCCGAGCGTCGCCCCAACAAAGTCATCCTCTTTTCGGGCAAAAAGCAAAAAGTCAAAGACATCGCCCGCACCCTTCAGCGCATGGGCATCGCCGCCGACGCCATGCACTCCGACCTTACCCAACCCGAGCGCGAACACGTCATGCACGAGTTCCGCCACAACCGCATCGACCTCCTCGTTGCCACCGACATCGTCTCGCGCGGCATCGATATCGACGACATCACCCTGGTCATCAACTTCGATGTCCCCTACGACGTCGAAGACTACGTGCACCGCATCGGTCGCACCGCCCGCGCCGGCGACTCAGGCATGGCAATCACCTTCATCGCCCCCGAAGAGCAATACCGCTTCTCCAAAATCGAACACTTCCTCAAAAAAACAATCTACAAAATACCCGTTCCGCCGGAGTTGGGCGAAGCACCGCTTTACGACCCGGAGTCCGCTCGCAAGCCCGCGGGGAATAGGAGGAGACCTAAAGGCGGAAGGAAGACGAGTGGAGGTCGTAAACCGGCTGGAGGTCGTAAGCCGGGAGGAAAGTCGCGTAATAATGAATAATGGATAATGAATAATTAACAATTAATAATTGTCCATTATCAATTATATATGTCAAATAATTTGGACAATTGTCA
>CAYFUQ010000133.1:0-2623 GCA_964346415.1 uncultured Proteiniphilum sp. | reverse complement strand
TATTATTATATATGTTTGCCAATTGCCATATTTTTTACCCAAACGGAATAATCAGTTTTGCAATAACATTGCGTCCCATATTGTATATTCCTTTGCCATCATCATAGTCTTCTAAATACTTAAGCCGGCTTAAATGAGCCTGATAGGAGGTGTCAAACAGATTGTTGGCTTGCAAAATAAATTGTATATTGTTGGTTTTGCTGTAAGGTAAACTGGTCGAAAGCCCAAGGTTTACCAAGGTATAAGATGGCGTCATTGTCTCCGTGCCATGCACTCCCAGATATCTGTTCTGTTTGGCAGAGTATTCGAGATCAATGCGTGGTGTTATTGAGTTAATCCAATTCTTTTTTATTTTAATCTCGTATGACAAATCGCTCCTGAAATTCAGTGGTGCTATAAGTGAAAGATATTCCCCCATACTGCCCCTGCCTTTGTATCTGACATCACGATTGAAACCATAAACTAGCGCAATGCTGTTGTAAAACTTCAATCCATCTATTGCACGAGGAT
This sequence comes from uncultured Proteiniphilum sp., assembly GCA_964346415.1. GTDB lineage: Bacteria > Bacteroidota > Bacteroidia > Bacteroidales > Dysgonomonadaceae > Petrimonas. The sequence continues at coordinate 2,113 of CAYFUQ010000133.1, read as the reverse complement.
GCCATTCAACCCATGCTTCACCACCAAACATCTCTGCCTTAGACTGTTTGTAATCATAAAAGCGATTACCTTGAGCATCTGTTTTGGGGCCTCCATCTTCACCTTCTACTGCCTCGAGAAAGATGAAATTGTTAATATTATTGTGGAAGATGCTAACCTCTCCCGATATGTTTTTGAATGTGGCACTTATGCCTAGATCTTGCTGGATTGAAACTTCCGGTTTGAAGTTTCTGTCTCCCTTATAGTGAATTGCAGCACCGGGATCTAGCCCGTTGCTGGAAAGCTCCGTTATATTAGGTGCACGGAATGAACGTCCAACACTTGCTTTGAGGCTTAGTTCGCGACTAATGCGATATGTGCTTCCTATTGAAGCGCTGATGTCGTGAAAGTTCTTACTGAAGTTAGGAAATTGCAGGTGTGCATTCTCGTGTCCCTTATCTACCTGTTCGCCACTTTCTTCGTCAATATAGAAGTCGTTCCACGATTCATATCTGAAGTCATAGCGTAGCCCGCCGTTTATTGTCCATCTGTTCTTTTTCCACTTTCCATAAATGAATGTTCCAAAGTCAAACAGGTCATAGTCGGGAATTGGGATTTCAGTGGCGTCTTTAATTCTGTTAGTTTGCCACATACCGTTTATTCCGGCTGTCAGATCGAGGTTTATACTTTTAATTGTGGGTGCATTGTAGCGAACGTCATAGTTATATGTGTTTAGTACCATAAACATTGCAGCTTCGTCAGTGTCTTCCGGGTTGCCAAATTCACGCCTTATATTGTGTTGCCATGCCAGGTTAGTTGTTATATCTCCGTTAGGAAGTTCATAAAAACTATTCAGATAGACCCTGTAGTGTTGCAGACGAGTGTGTATGTCCGGAATTCTATACGATTTTAGTTCCCTATCTGTAACAAGAGGACGTTCCTCCATTATATCATTTTCGTCATATATCTGCTTGGTGAATTGGCGAGTAATGGGGTCGCGGCTCCCATCAGGGATTCCCTGCTTATTGTCATAAAGTGTGAAGCTGAGGTGGGTATGCCCCTTATCACTCTTTATACCGGTTACTGCACTATAATTAATTTCACGGAAGTTGGTGGAGTAAACCCTGCCGTCAATTGAGTTTCTATAGTTTTGTGCAGCACGATGTGAGCCGCTCATGCCTAAAAAAGTTTTTTCATTATTATATCCCAAGCGAAGACTGTTACCAATCATATTGTTGTTGTTGTGATATTCGCTGATAAAGTTACCATGCAACTTGTTGTTGAAGTGGTCTGGTACATGACTAAAGAAACTAATTACTCCTGCTACAGCATCCGAACCATACATAAGGCTGGACGGACCTTTGATTATCTCGACACGACCTATATTGTAGTCGTCAATCTCCAGACCATGCTCGTCGCCCCATTGATGTCCTTCCTGGCGAATGCCATCAAAAAGTGTAAGAACTCTGTTGTATCCTAATCCACGAATAAAAGGTTTTGAAATATTGGGTCCTGTTTTCAAAACTGTTAGTCCTGCACTGGTTTGAGTTAACACATCCACAATATTGGATTGCGGATTGTGGTTTAGCTCTTCATATGAGAGCGTAGTAACCGGTATAGGGTTTTCCCTGATAAGAGTTGCTTTCGAAACTCCGGTCACTACTACCTCTTCCAGCATTTGCAAATCTTCCTCCATAAGGATGTTTAGATTCACATCTTTTTTAGTTTTTTCTATTTTTATATTCTCGTTATGTGTCTTGTATCCCATTGAAGAAACCTCCACAGTGTAGTTGCCTATTGGAACATCATTGATAATGAAGTTGCCGTCCTGATCGGTGACAACGATGAAGTCGCGATTCTTGATGGCAACGGTAGCGAATGGGATAGGACCTATCTCATCCTTTACTGTTCCCCTTAGTGAGTTGTTCTGACCATAGGATATACGTATGGAAAATATAATTGAAACGATAAGAAATACAATCTTTTTACTCATTATGATAACTCGGCAATTATTATTTGAACATGCAAATATAACTAATGTGCTATGTTTTTCCTAATGTGCATAATTGTTGAGTGTTATAAAACTTTAAGCGGATGGTTGGTGTATTTGTAAAGCTTAATACTGTTGTTTTTT
>CAYFUQ010000132.1:0-2660 GCA_964346415.1 uncultured Proteiniphilum sp. | reverse complement strand
GACGCCAATATACCGACAGAAATTTATATTGGGATACTAAAGAGGGGGTGCTGAAGTAGCTTGACTATCATAGTTTACGTTTTACTTCTTACCCAACAGCCTGTCAACCCAGCTTTGTTTGCTTAGCCGCTTTACTTCTCCTTCTAACTTTTTAATTCTCTCGAGATAGACTCTTTTCCATTTTCTCTCCTCGTTTAGCTGGGTGCTGTATTGCTGTATGACTTTGTTTTGATGTGAGAGGCGTTCTTTAAACGATTGGATGATTGAGGGAGAAGCACCCTGCATGTTGTCGCTCTGTTTGACTTGCTCTGCTTTGGGCTTGTTGCGATAGTGTTGATACTTGAAGTATTCTATTTTAAAGAATTGACGCATCTCTTCTGTTTCCAAATCGTTGCGATACCTGAGGGCTTTGAGGAAGGTGTCGTATGCTTCATCAAATTGATTGCTGCGCAACAATTGCTTTGATTCATGATACAAATCGTCGGCATGACCTTGTTGCAGCATATCCACTAAGAGAGTATCGGGTGTTTCGTGTTTGGCAAATTCCAATACTCTTGAGTCTGTTTTGAATTGGTGTCTATATACGGGCGAACCTAAAATGAGACCATTAAAATTGGTGCATCGGCTAAGTGCAACGTAGGCCAAGCCGGGTGGAGAGAAGTCGCTGAGATTGACAACCACTTTGTCGAATGTGAGTCCCTGACTTTTGTGTATGGTTATAGCCCAGGCAAGCTTGATGGGGTATTGTGTGTACTTGCCAAGTTCCTTTTGCTCTATTTTGTTGTCTTTAAGGTTGTATGTGTACTCTATGTGATCCCATTGTGCCGGCTCTACTTCGAGGTATATTTTTTCACCAAAGTTATTTTGTGTGGATGCGATAATTTGATTTTCATGAAGATCTTCGATAATTCCAATTTTACCGTTGTAGTAGTCTTTACCGTTTTTAAGAAACATGATTTGCGCCCCTACTTTTAATTTAAGTTCAATATCTGTAATGGAGTGGGGGTTGGGAAACTCGCCTGTTATTGAGCCTGTGTAGGTGATTTCTCTGCCTTCAATAGCATTGAGACGTTCATTGTTGATACTGCTTACTTGTTTGTTGAGCGAACATAGTATGACGTAGTTTTTTTCAAACAGATCGTCGGTTATTTCCCTGTATTTGCTATTGAGAGTTATAATGTCAGCATCGGTTACCTGATTGACTCTTACTCGGTTTAGCAAATCTACAAAGTCTTGTTCGGTTTGTCGGTAAATCTTATCTAATTCGATATATATAGGGGGATGTTTCTGCAGAACGTGAGCGTTGAAAAAGTGAGGTCCATCATAAAACTGATTTAATATGCGCCAGCTTTTCCCTTCTATGGGTGCGAGCTGGAAGGTGTCGCCTATCAGCAGTATTTGCACTCCGCCAAAAGGTTTGTTGTATCCTCCTTTCCTATATGCGCGCAATATTTTGTCGATTGTGTCAAGCATATCGGCTCTCACCATCGAAACTTCATCGATGATAAGTATATCCATTGATTGAATAAGTTCTCTCTTAGGCTTTCGATATTTGAAAGTTGTGTAGATATTGACACTGCCTTCTTCTTTGTCAGCAGAGAAAATGCTCAGCCTGCTGTCGTCTGGCAAAAAAGGTGGCTCGTTGGGATTCATCTGAAAGAATGAATGGATGGTTTGTCCGTCTGCATTAATGGCAGCCACACCGGTGTAGGCAAGCACAACAACGTTTCTGTTGCTTTTGTGTTTCAAATATTTCAGTAGAGTAGTTTTGCCGGTACCTGCTTTGCCTGTCAGATATACTGTATGTTGTGTTTGGAGCACTAAATTGAGTGCCTGGAAAAACTTTTTGTTATCAGGGTCGAGTTGTGTCTTATATCCGTTTTGTGTGTCTTCTATAATATAAATGTTGTCGTTGGACGGATGTGACATTGCTTGATGCCAGTTGATAGCTATTTCTTTGCTCTGTCCATAGTAATTGACACATACTTCCTGAAATTTATTTCCATATTCGTATAGCTGTTTGACGATGATAAGGTTGGTTCTGCAAAAGGCTTCTACTTTCTCTTTTTCTCCTTTTATCCACCATTCAGTTGCTTGAAATTTATCAGTTGTGTTTTCCACATCGAGAGTTGGACCGGATACATTATTGAGGCTGGTTTTATGTCCAATACTCTTTTCGATAACTTCGAGCATGTCAATGGATTTTGCATTTAGTTGCTCGATGACACCTGGATTGTAATGATCCAACAGCTCATTGTGGTGTGCTTTGTTGTTGAAACCTACCAGATGTTTGAAGTTATCCAGGTGCTGCGTCAACTCGTTGACTTCACTTTCGTACCATACTTTATACTTGCTCTGTGTGTCGTAGGTAATCGCCACAGACATGTGCAGATTATCTATAGTGGTGTAGTTGTTACTCCTTTTTGTATTTTTTGGTATGCTTTCTATATGGTATAGAATAGTTTCTTCCATAGACATGGTTGTGTTTTATGAGGTTTTGCCCCAGCGTGTATCTTAAAAAGCAAATTTACTTAAAATATATTGACTTGGCACAAGATTGTGCCATATTTTCCATGATACCATCAACTCAAATGGCATGATACTGTATGTCACTATGATTATGCATTTGATAATAATTGATTGCTAGCTTACAGGTATTT
>CAYFUQ010000131.1:0-2707 GCA_964346415.1 uncultured Proteiniphilum sp. | reverse complement strand
CGGTACAATAAAAAATGAGTATCTTAGCTTATGGCATATCCCTGATTTTAAAACATTAAAGCGTAGGACAGTTAAAGCAGTCAATAATTATAATCATAAAAGATTGCATCTTGGATTAAATAATAAATACTCACCGATAGATTTTAAGAAAAAAGTATTATGTTTGAGGACCCAAGAAAGACCGAAGGTGATTATTTATGCCGAAGGTAATTATAAAGTAAAGGTGGCATCGAGCCACCTAAACTTTAACCCAAGAGAAGAACCTCAGGCTCATAATTGTCCGATAGTAATAGATAGAATTTTAATAAATAACTAACCAAAACGGTCAACCCTATTTAGGGAAGGTCATTGGCTAATTATCAATTATCAATTATTAATTATTAATTATTTCCTATCTTTGCCCCTCCAATAATTATGCAACCAAAACATACATTATATATAATACTACTGTTTTTGCTTTCTGCCCTTCCCCTTGTGGCAAAAAACAAACAGGCTTACAAAGAGGAGATTGACTACATCGAAAGCCAGTTGTCAATTTTGGAGGACAGTATGGAGCTGACAAATGCGCGCTCAATGATTGACAAAGCGATTGATGCCTTCAAGCTTTCGCAGGAGATTGGTTACCAGCGAGGCATCATCAAGTCCCAATATGTACTTGGCCTTGCTAGCTTCTATACGGGCGATTATAAACAGTCGCTAAACTATTTTCAGCAAACAATCGAAAATAGAGACATTGAGAAATTTCCTCACTATATATCGATGACACACAAGGGCAAGGGAGACATATTTCATAATGTGGGTCTTGACGATTGGGCTAAAAGTGAATATAACAAGGGACTGAAGAGTACGGCAGCAATCCGGAAGAGAGGCTACAAACATGTAATCAACGCACTATTGTATGCGCAGCTGGCAGGTATATATTATCAGCCTGAAAATTCACAAAAGATGGACAGTCTCACATATTATCTCAGCAGATCAGAAAAAGAGTTATCGTATATGAGTCCTGATTTTGTTTTTCCCATTGCTCCTGTTTATCTAGCTTTGAAGAGCAACAACTTTATGCTGGAAAATAATCCGGACTCTGCCAGGTTGTACGTTGACAAAATGCTCAGGCAAGTAGCTAAATACAAAAATGTGGATTGGCCCTACATATATTTGGTGGCAGGCAATTATCATGCAATGATTAATCAACCTGATTCGGTAGAGTATTATTATAGATATGCCCTGCAGCGATATTGGGATTCGGGTGTGATAAACGATTTGCCAAGGATATATCATAAACTGAGTCTGTTTTATGAAAGCATCGAGCAGCCCGATTCTGCAAAGTACTATCATCAGCTATATAAAGAAGCCGATATACAACAATCACAGTATAAGCTGAACAGCATTGCCGAAATTATCAACCATATATTAAATGATATTGACAAGCAGCATAATTCCAAATCCAAACGAACTATGATGCAGGTTACACTTATAGTATATATTGTTGCTTTTCTGACAGCCACAGCAATATGTTTTCATTATCAGAAAAGAATCAAAAAAACACATAAGGAGGAAACAACCAGATTGAGCCGCCAGATTAATCATGCATTTGATGAAGTTGTTGAGTTGGCAAAAAAGAACGACCCGCTTTTCATCACCCGCTTTAAGGAGGTTTATCCCACTTTCTGGGATAAGTTAAACCATATTCATCCCGCACTTTCGCCCGCAGAGCAACATCTGTGTGCCATGACCTACCTTAATTTCACGACCCAGCAGATTGCCGACTACTCCTACCTGCAGATGCGATCTGTACAGACACGTCGTAGTCGCCTTCGCAAGAAGATTGGCCTGGACTCCGGTGTAGATTTGTATAATTATCTGAAATCAATCGATACGATTGATGAAAGTTGATACACTTATTCTTTCCCTTAGTTTGCATACCTAATGTGTAATTAATTACTAATTTTTAATTCTTCTCCATAATTAAAATCTATCATTAATCTAATGCTGCTCGAGCTCGACGTAGTATCGATTTATCCCTCTGTTTGATAAATGTAGTATCTATGTAGTATCTTTGTTTATTGTGTATAATGGGCAGAATATTAAATTTGTCTCGTAATTGACAAATCAAAATATGTTAATGTAGTTATCGGCGGAGAGACCACAGCATAGAAGTATCAGACTTGTATATTAGGTTTGGCAGCGATTTAGACGACATTAGTAGAGTCCGGATTGCTTAATCTTGTGTTAATGGCACACTTAACTATGTTGAGCATATATAACTAAATTACTTAATTAAATTATTTACTGTAGTTTACTGTGGAGTTTTTCCACAATACTGCTATATTTTACATATAAGCACCCATTGTTTTATGAAAAGGTATTAGCTTCGTACGTTTTTGCGGTAATTTATTTAATGTAACATAACAACTACAAATAGCTAATTTTATAACAACTTATATATAAATATGAGAAAAATCAGAAGAATCAGCCTCGTAGCTTTAGTCTTTATAGCATTCTCTGCGGCATCTTATGCTCAGAGCACAGCAATTAAGACCAACCTGCTATACTGGGGCACAACATCCCCCAACTTGCAGTTGGAGTTTGGATTGAGCAAAAAGACCACCCTTGAGCTGGGTGCAGGTTTCAATCTGTTTGAGTTTTCAGACAACAAGAAGTTCAAGCACGTACTGGTACAACCCGAGTATCGCTACTGGTTTTGTGA
>CAYFUQ010000130.1:0-2737 GCA_964346415.1 uncultured Proteiniphilum sp. | reverse complement strand
TAATAAGCATTCGGTGAAGTCCGTATTTCATTATAATATTTTGCAAGTTTTTGAAAGTGTATATACCACCCCAAAAGTACCCCACCTTTCAATCGAAAAGTATACCACTTGTAATTCACCCTTGAACGTTTAAAAGCGTTCATAATAAATGATAAGTATGTATACAAAACAAGAGATTATTATTCGCAGTTATCGGGAGGGAAAAAGTCAACGTTGCATATCCCGTGAACTAGCTATCAGTCGAAAGACGGTAAAGAAGTACATTAGCGAGTACGAAGAGCGGTTGAGCCAAGGCTCCTGCTCTAAACAGACTCAAAGCTCTTATTTGAGTGAGGCTCCCAGTTATAAGGGCAGTGGCAGAGGTAAAATCAAGTTAACAGCAGAAGTCATAGCAGTGATCGATGGCCTTCTGGAGTTGAATCAACAGAAGAAGAATCAGGGTCTTAGAAAACAGATGTTGAAAAAGAAAGATATTCTTGAATAACTCCATGGCCAAGGTTTTGATATTGGTTATACCACAGTATGTAATTACATCACTGCAAAGACGCGCCAATCCATCCTATCGGAGGCATTTATCCGCCAGAGCTACAACCCGGGTGAAACCTGCGAGTTTGACTGGGGCGAAGTAAAGCTCAAAATAAATGGTCGACTGACAAAACTGCAATTAGCTGTATTCACAAGTGCTTACAGCAACCATCGCTATGCGTTTATCTATAATCGTCAGGACACACTATCGTTCATGGATGCTCATGTGCGCTATTTTAGTGCAATAGGTGGTGTTTATCACCTCATGGTATATGATAACATGCGTGTAGCTGTCGCCAAGTTTGTTGGGCTTCATGAGAAAGAACCGACCAAAGCATTGCTTGAACTGCGGGGTTATTACGGCTTTAGTCATCGTTTTTGTAATACCTATCGAGCCAATGAAAAAGGTCATGTGGAACGAAGCGTTGAGTATGTACGTCGCAAAGCTTTTGCCCTGAAAGACAGCTTTGATAGTGTAGAAACAGCCCAGAGATGGCTCATACAAGTTTTGGATAAACTGAACCACGCAAAACAGAAAACAGTAGGCAAGAGCGCCACAGAACTCATTGAGGAAGAGAAAAAAGTTCTTGGTGTGTTACCGGCTGCTCCATTAGTTTGCGCCGAACAAAAACAATTGCGAGTGGATAAATATGCCACTGTAAGTTATCGCACAAATCGATACTCAGTCTCGGATGATTTAGTAGGTAAATTTGTAGATGTATTTATATATGCTGATGAGCTGAAGATATTTTATCAAAGCAGACAGGTGGCCACCCACGGGCTTGACTTTGGGAAGCATAGATGGATTATTGACATTGAACACTACCTTTCTACCTTTAAGCGAAAACCGGGAGCTTTACCAAGCAGTGTAGCCTTGGCAAGCAGCCACTATCTCAGAAGTCTTTATCACACTCACTTTAAAGATGAACCTCGCGAGTTTATCGACTTTTTGTCTTATTGTCAGAGATTAAAAATCGACCAGGAGAAGCTTGAAGAGTCTGTAAAGCGATTAACTTCCGGCGGGATGAGAGGAATATCGGTTGAGAAACTAAGGGTCTTGTTGGATAATAGAGATACTCCTAAAATGGAAACCGGGAACGATGAAATTTTTAAAAACGCTCAGCATCAATTGATGCAATTCACAGATCTGATGTCTATTCACATTTAATGTAACATCTATGAATACAATAGAAGAAAATATACAAAAATACAGCAAGGAGTTAAGACTACCTGTTTTCAGACGCGACTTTAAGGCGCTTGCAGGTGAAGCAGCCAGAAATCGGCTTGACTACGAAGCATATCTGCTACAACTGTTGGAGCGTGAGTATGAAAACCGATTAGAGAATCGAAAAAAAACACAGATACGACAAGCAGGGTTTCCTGCCAAAATGTATCTGACAAGTTTAGAGCGGAGCGCACTTCCTGCCGGAGCGCAAGAAAAGCTCCCCATGCTTGAGAGGTTGGATTTCATCGAATCGGCACAAAATGTTATTTTGGCGGGTAATCCCGGAACAGGTAAAACACATATAGCCATAGGCCTTGGACTCAAAGCTTGTTTAATGGGTTATAAGGTGCTATTTACTACTGTGCATAGGCTGCTGACACAATTAAGAGAATCTCATTCAGAGCGCACTCTCAGGCAACTGGAGATTAAGTTTGAGAAGTATGACATGGTAATATGTGATGAGTTTGGTTATGTTTCGTTCGATAAAAACGGAGCAGAGCTTCTTTTCAATCACTTATCCTTGAGAGCCGGCAGAAAATCAACCATTATAACTACAAACCTTGGGTTTGACCGCTGGCCGGAGATCTTTGGAGACCCTGTGCTTACTGCTGCGCTTATAGATAGATTAACTCACAAAGCACACTTGGTAAACATGAATGGAGAATCTTATAGGATTAAAGAAACTAAGAAAATGATGGGGATATGAAGAAAGAAAAAGTAAAAAACAGCAAAAAGCATTTTGATTTCCTTTTGCGGTACCGCAAAAGGAAATCAAAATGCTTTGCATAATTAAATTAAATGGTATACTTTTGGATTGAAATACTGGTATACTTTTGGATTGAAATAAACAGATGCATTCATCAATGTAAAGCTCTTCTTCTACTGCGTAAACGGCATTATCTTTTATGCGGGTTACAAAACCGGTGTGGTTATCGCAGAAACGCTTAAAAGCAACGTAATCGTTATATCCCTTGTCAAACACATAAA
>CAYFUQ010000129.1:0-2878 GCA_964346415.1 uncultured Proteiniphilum sp. | reverse complement strand
TCGTTTCGGTTTATGATATCTCGGGTCGCTTCGTAGGTAAAGCTCAAATCGCCAAGGATGAAATGAAGTCCTTCCCTGAACTGTCTATCGCTGCAGGCGTGAAGGTAGTGAAGGTGGTGAGCGATAGTGGAGCGGTTAATTGTTCGGATAGGGTACTGCTGAAGTAATTAATAATTAATATTGTAACCTGAATAGGGTGGAACTGGAAAGTAGGGGCGAAGCATTTTCGTCCCTACTTTTTTATTATCGCAACCGCCATTACTGTAACCGGCATTACGATAATATTCTTCTAACTTCCAACTTCTATCTTCTTTTCAAATTAATTTCCCTATCTTTGCTATCGTAATGGCCATTACCGTAACCAGCATTACAATAATTTAAGGAGGCATAGTATGAAGTTTTATGACAGACAAAAGGAACTTGCTCTGCTAAAGGAAATTGAAAAGCAGTCCCAAGACATAGCCCAGATGACCTTTATGGTGGGGCGAAGACGTATAGGTAAGACCAGACTGCTGTTGCACGCATACAAGGAGTCAACATATTTGTATTTCTTTGTAGCGCGAAAAAACGAGGCTTTGCTTATTGAAGAGTTTGTGGAGGAAGTGAAGCGTAAGCTGAATATTCCTATTTACGGTGAAATAAAATCTTTTGCTCAGTTATTCGATTTATTGATGCATACTTCAAAAACCCGGCACTTTACGCTGATTATTGATGAGTTTCAGGAGTTTGAAACAATTAACCGATCTGTGTTTTCGGATATGCAGAGAATATGGGATTTGAACAAGGATGATAGCAAACTGAACCTTATTATGTGTGGTTCTATTTACTCGATGATGCAACGGATTTTTGAAAACTCAAAGGAACCGCTGTTTGGGAGAGCCACACGGCGTATTCATCTTAAGGCTTTTGATATTGATACCGTAAAGGAAATCATGGAGGACTATTTACCGGAGTATAGTAATGATGACTTATTGGCGTTTTATATGCTGACCGGTGGTGTAGCAAAGTATATCGAGTCACTGGCAATGGTGAGGGCTTTCACATTTGATTCTATTGTTGATTTTGTGTTTGAAGAGAACTCAATCTTTTTGAGTGAGGGTAAGAATGTGCTTATTGAGGAGTTTGGCAAGGATTATACTAATTACTTTTCAATCTTGTCGTTGATTGCTTCGGGTAAGACGTCGCGAGTGGAGATTGAGTCGATAATGGAAATTCAGACCGGGGGGTTCTTAGAACGTCTTGAGAGCGAGTACGGATTAATAAGTAGGGTACGTCCTCTGTTTTCCAAACCAAACAGCAGGAGCGTAAAGTTTAGAATTGATGATAACTTTTTGAGGTTTTGGTTTAGGTTTATATATAAATACCGTAGTGCAGTGGAGGCTTCTAACATGGAGTTTATGAAACAGATGGTGCGAAGAGATTATAGTGTGTATAGCGGGAGGGTATTAGAACAATATTTTACTGAGAAATTGATGCTCGAACAGCGCTATAATCTTATCGGTAGCTACTGGGAGCGGAACAATATGAACGAAATTGACATTGTGGCAGTTGATGACCTGAATAAGAAAATACTGATTGCGGAAGTGAAGCGTAATCCGGATAATATTTCTATCGGATTGTTGAAAGATAAGGCTAAAAATATTGTATCCAAGTTTAAAGATTATTCTTTTGAATTTGTTGGACTATCCATTGAGGATATGTGATGCTTTAGCTGTTGGCTGTTGGCTCTGACAAAAGTATTTTGAAAATGGAAGGAATTGGGGAAGTTTTTTGAATATGTTGCAACACGTGGTGAGGTATATAGCCAAAAAAACAATGACTTGTTGAAGGACAAGTAGATACCATACCATCTGTGTGAGTATGATTAGAGGGTCTGGTTTTCCTCTTTCTCCTTTTTAAGCTCCTTTTTCGTATCCACCATACGCACATACCCCCGATCGCGTCGCAGCTCTCTGTTTATCCGTGAGGCCACATTAAAGGCAAGTTCGCTCTCTTCCTTACCTATCTCGATAACGCTGTTGAGAACCTCCAGAACCATCTTTAGGTCTCTGTAGCTTTTCTTCTTCCGGTCGTAGCCCAAAGTTGAGGCTGCGTTGTCATTATCCCGCTCTTCCTCCAGCTCCATAATCTCATTGTTGAGCTTCACAAGCTCGTCCACAAAGTGCATTAAATGCGTTTCTTTAAAAAGCAGTTCAATGTAGTAATAGTGTTTAACATTCTTCTCAATCCGAAGTACGGTATTCATCTCATCTGTCACATTTCGGGATTCTATATCCTTGCGCATAGGTTTCAAAAAGTTTTTCAGCAGCAAAGCATTTTCTTTGCTTACGAAACCATCCACTGATGAGAATCTGTCGATAACATCCCTGAAACTTGCCAACTGTTTGCGTCGCTTAAGGTGTAGCTTTTGTATTTGGGGTGTGCTGCTGTGTTTCAGCTGAGATTTGTACGTATTGGCAGTTATGCCGTGTCGTGTCAGCAGGCCAATGCTGTTAATCAAATGCGGGGTCTCGAAGTTTGCCTCCTTCATTATGTCAATTACTTTGCTGTAAATAGAAACGTAAGTGACGTTTTTTAACTCACGCATAAAACCTGTCTCAAAATCAATGTATTCCATGTCGATAGTGTATTTTGATAAAAATAAAAATTTAAACTACTAGTATTATAACTATATCAAATATAGTGCCAAATTAGTTAAAAAGAAGACCTGTTTGCTACTTATTTTTATATTTTAGTTAATGATACATCAGGATTGAGTCTCCTTCACTGTCATCTTTGTGTGACACTCATCACTATCTGTTGGTCTTCTCCGAAACTATTGGGAGCCTTTTTTCACCATCCGTTGGTTGTCTTCGAAACTATTGGGAGACACCTTTCA
>CAYFUQ010000128.1:0-2969 GCA_964346415.1 uncultured Proteiniphilum sp. | reverse complement strand
ATCTCCTAAGAATTCTGTAAGTGAGGAAAAACTACTGATTGGTTTGTATTCTTTTGTATAGTTATCCTTTTGTTCACTAAGGATGTTTATTACATTAGCCAGTTGTACCGGTTTTTTTATCAATCCATTAAAACCTTCAGACAAAGCCCTTTCATTTGTGTAATCATCATTGGCTGTCATAAGCCAAACAGGTATTTCTGTGTTTTTTTCTCTGATGCGTAACAAACTTTGATTTCCGTTAATATACGTCATTTGCATATCTGTGAAAACAATCTCATAATCTGATATTTTTTCGATACTGTTATTTATTTCTTCGGGATTACTACTTAGATCAGCAATATAACCTTTTTGATTCAAATACTCTGTTATCATTCGGCCTAATGGTATATCATCTTCAAGTATAAGAATTCTATTGTAGATGTTTGACTTTTCTGACGGTTCCCCCCTTTCCATTTTTATGTTTTCCAATGGGTGAATAGGTATTGTAATCCTCACTCTGGTACCTCTTTCTTTTTCTGATTCAATATTAATACTCCCATTTAAAGCTTGTATTAGACCTTTGGTTACGTACATACCAAATCCACTTCCTTCAGTAGTTGACAGAGAAGATGCTCTTGAAAAAGGTTTAAATATTTCTTTTAGCTCGCTGTCAGTCATTCCAGTGCCGGTGTCTTCAATGGTGAATATTAGCCCATTGTTGTATTCGGCCTTAATTTCAACTGAACCATGTGAAGTATATTTGAGTGCATTTGAGATAACATTGATGAGTATTTGCTTTAGAATTGTATAATCGGTTTTAATCCAGAATGAATCTCCCGGTATAAATTTCAATTCTACTTTTAGTTTTGTCTCATCAGTCAGCGGTAATAGCATCTCGATGATTTCATTCATCGTTTCTGACAGATTGAATATGCTATTATGGAGTACTGCTTTGTTTTGTTCCAATCTTGAAAATTCAAGTAAATTAGTCAGCATGCTCAATATATGTTGAGCAGAGTTTTGTGCTGATTTTAATTGCTTTATTTTGCTTCCCTCTACTTCGTTTTGATTCCATATCTCAAGATAACCCATTATTGAGCTTAACGGAGTTTTTATATCGTGAGATATAGATAGCAATAACTTATGGCGGCTCTTCATTAGCTTCTCCGTAAGCTCTTTTTCTTCAGCTAATGCAATACGTGCTTTCCTTCCTTTGTTGAGGTCGCTTGCGATAAAGATAATTATGATTAAAATTATAATTAGAGAAAGTGCACCAATGAAGATGGCAAAGCTAAAGATCCTTTGGATAAGAAGTTCACTTTTAAGAATCCCTTTTTGCGTGATTTGTGTTGTTTGGTAGTGAAACTCAGAAAGAAGTTTAGATATCTGTAACGATATATTTTGATCTGATAGAATAAGCTCGCGTACCTGCTTCTCTATGCTTGTTATTTGAGATGAATAGCTTACGGATGCTTCTTTTGTCGCACTTTTAAGATCAGATGATATAACAGTATCAACTCGTGAGGTTGTGATAATCTCCTTCTCAGTCTCTGAAATTTGTATTATCGAGTCCTGTTGCGGTCGTGATTTTACTAAATCTCTCAGTCTTCCCCATATGTTTCTGCGCCCTTCAATTTCTTTAATTACCACTGTTGTGTCTTTTAAGATAGTGATAATCACTGAATCCTTCACAATTTCTTCATAACTAACAATTTTATCCTCTATATCCTGAACCGGGTTGCGTTGCCTCAATCTTTGATTCAGTGTATTTACTATTTCCTTTTTTTATTTAGCAACGAGTCAATACTGGCAAGTAGTTCATCTGTAGATGTTTCCGATATGTGTTGGCTTAGAAATGAAATTTGTTCTGAGATTGTACTTGATAAACTATCCAATAATGCTTGTTGTGAAGTGCTATGTGAAACCAAAAGTTCATTTAGAATCGACTGTACTTCCTGAACATTGTACACGAGTTTTTCACTTTGAGACTGAACTTTGTAGGATTCTGACATTTCTTTTTTCTGCTCATCGATATTCTTTTTAAGATTGTGGGAATAAAAGTAAACACCAACCACATATAGAATAACTATGAGGAACAATAAGCCTATTTTCAGCCTTATGCGCAGCTCCAGTGTATTGTCAGGTTTCATAAGAATAATACTTATTGAATTTCAACAAGAGAATGACTCAAATTGTTTTCATGAGAAATGGGGGTAAAGTGTGGGGGAGTGGGGTGCTTTGAGTCATAAGTACACAGTCTTGGGGATTTTATACACACTCTTAAGGGCATGCAATATCAGTTAGATTAATCAGTTTGTTTTGTAAAGTGCATATATTTAGCATCTTAAGGATGAGTCTGCGTTTTGTTATTATTTTAGCATGCTTCTTGTTTATTATAATGATAGATGTCCGATAATAAAAAAGTAAAATGGATATCTGAGTTATTAATTAAAAAACTATTAAAATGAAAAAAGTGTTTTTTGTGGCTGCGCTATTAGCGCTGGCAATTGCTTTTACAACAGCAAACGCAGGAGTTATTATGAAATCTGAAAGCATTGTAATGACAATGCAGGAAGATGACGGATTTGTTGATGTGAAACTAGAAAATCTTAATGAAGCTGTTCAAGGAGTTATTCTTGTGCTGGCTGAAGAAAATGATCTTACTTCTTTAAAACACAATGCAGAAAAGGAGGTTACAAAAGTTGTGTTGAGCAGTAAGGAAGATCAGTCAGAGAAAACTGTTTATCTCAATAATGAAGGGAAAGAAGTTAATTGTCCTGTAGTTAAAGAAGATGCAGATAACTCTGAAGATGCAGAGATTACAGAGGTAATTGAAGATTTGGATCCAGAGTTGCATATGTGAAAAGATATGTAAACCTGAAGATTTTATTTCATTAAATCTGAACTTGCAAATAGTTCAAAAAAACTATTTTAAGAGATTGTAAACTAAACTGTGTCACTAAAAAGATTTAATTATTAATTTTACAGAC
>CAYFUQ010000127.1:0-3139 GCA_964346415.1 uncultured Proteiniphilum sp. | reverse complement strand
AATTAATAATTGTCCATTATCAATTATATATGTCAAATAATTTGGACAATTGTCAACAATTCACTACTTTTGCATTCGTAAAGTTTACAAACACAAAGTATAAAGTGATATACAGATGTTGTGAACAATTACAACGCCTATGGCGTTATATTATAAGACACAGACAAGACATAGTGAGCGAAGCATGTTTTACGGCGAAGTACAAAGCTGATCTTTAAAACATTAAAACAACAGAAAGATTTATCGGAAACAAGAGTTCAACGTAGTTCTATTTTATAAAAAGAATGTATGCTGATTTGTTGGCTCCATACGTATTACAATGTTTATAATAGCGTTTATAATCACCGATACGACAACTCCGATATCAACAATATAATCAAGAGCTTTTTCAAGATTTAAGTTTTGAGAAAGATAGTTTTAAGGTATTGCTTTTATTAATTAAAAGCTAAACATTTACTGCCAGGGTTTATGAGTCGTCAAACTAAAAACATTACCCCGGCATGTTAGTCTTCTTCTTCAGCTTGTGCTGCGGATTTAGACAGCGACGAGAGATTTATTTCTCGTTGTCAGAGTCATCCAACTCTTAAAGAATCATTGATTCGGAGTAACATCCGTTTCAATGATTTTTTTTTGCTTTTATGTTACGGATGTTGGAAGTAAAAAGTGATTTGGCTTTGCCTCAAGATAAAAGTAAAAAGTAAAAAGTAAAAAGTGATTTGGCTTCTCAGGCTGTACAACCGCTTGGCGAAAACGGCATAAGGAACTTTTCGTAAAGAAAATCAGTGAAGGCTAGCGTAAAGAAGTTGCAACTGTTCGAAGCGAAGCAAGTTTTTGCAACTTTAGCTAGACAAAGTGATTTTTAGAAAAGTTTCGGAAGCCTTGACCTTTTGCATACTTTTGTGTCAAGACAAAAGTATGAACTTGACTCTTGATTACAAGAATATCTTTAGCTCTTTGATAAAAGAACAAAAAAAACTCCTAAGGTTCCCCTTAGGAGTTTTACTTCTTAACATCGCAGCTGCGCCGCGACAAACGCCGTAGCCGGCTTTCCTTCCCCAGTCGTGCCTGCATCCGCCATACATGACGGTCGCCGACAAGCGACTCAGAGTGCATGCCACACAGGGATAGTCACACCCTGTTTTGCCGCCTACCTACGTTTTTGCTGCCCTAGGGGTCACAAAGAGCTCGTCATAGCCCATGGTGCCCCGGCATGTTAGCCTCAATCGTCGGCTTCTGCTTCCGATTTAAGCAGCGGCGAGAGATCTATTCGTCATCGTCAGAGTCATCCAGCTCCGGTGTATCGTCAAAATTATCACCGGAATCACCTTGATCGATTCCTTCGTCACTCCCCGTTTCCGGATTGTGATCAGCTTCGGGTTGGTTGGATTCAGCATTTTGGTCATCTGCCTTATCGGCAGCGTTGGCGTTTCTGGTATCTCTTGATTCCACTCGCGCGCGAATCATAGTCAGAAAATGGTCAACCTCCTTATAAATGGAGTAACACAACTCACTGTCATCACCACCCATATAAACTCTCCCCGCAACAGCACTAAGCAAAGTGTCAATGGCAAAGTAGCTAGCCTGCCTCACTTCCCTCGTGCGCTTCTTGATATTTGCAATATCCCGGTCTCTCTCCTGCTCCATGTCGATAGCATCCTTATATGTAGTCACGATAGCTTCAAATCGTGCTGTCAAAGAAAGCTTCTCCAGAGCTGCAGCAGCTGCAGGATTACCCAGCAGTGATTTCTCCAGATTACCGATTGCGCTCCACTGCTTCTCACGATTGTGAGACATGGCTCCCTTGCGATTCTTACGAACCCACAATTCAAGATCCTTAGCAGCTTCCACCTCCTCAGAGGTTACACCCAGACTTCCCGCTTCGATACTCTTAAAGAGACCTCGCGTCAAGTCACGGCATCGTAAACTCAATTCTCCGAGCTCCTTTGTATTCTTATGGAACAAAGAAGTCTTCGCCACATCGTTTACATCATCCTTCAGCAACCTGGCCTTAGATATTGCCTCCACAATATATGGATCCTCAAATCCCTTACCGTCAAAAAACTCCACCAATCTTACATATCGGTGAAAGTACTCCTCGTTTAGGAGGCGTTTCATTATCCTCCACTGAAATTCTAAAAAATCATTCTTCATATTATTTCCTTTCTTTTTTAAGTGATGTAAATTAGAACAACGAGGGGGTTCAGAATTTTCGTGACATACACTCGCTCGTGTAATTAGATGCAAAGGTAACCAAACTTTTTAACTCACCAAACAATTTCGCGATAAAGTTTTAATTTTACAATCTTTAACTATGCCGCTCGCCTTAATATTTTCTAAAAATGTCACATATGTAACATTTCGAACAAACAAACATATATACAAACAAAATTGGCGAAACAGCCAGTACCCTACGTCCGATTTGTTAATCAATTCGCAAATCAAAGATATAGAATATCTGTCCGTTTCGCTTCGAAACAGGTAAAACCTCCCCCTTACCCCGGCAATTTCACAACTACCGTGTCATTATTTCAAGGGGTGTTAACCCTGGATTTCATTGCTGTTTGATTGTTTATTTTTTTGGTTTTTCAATCGTGAAAATCATGTGATAACCCGATTGTTACAAATATACGGATAATAATTCATTACCAAACAAATTAATTGCCAAAAATCTTACATATCACCCAATATCTAACAACTTCTCTATAGAAACTACAAACATCTCTATAGATCTTGCCAACCAACCCCGCTTCAGAGCACCGCAAAATATTTAGACACCATAGCCAACCTGCTTCAGAACAGCAGCGAAAAACTTAGATACCATTCCAACCCTGCTTCAGAGCACTGTAAAGTTTTTGGATACCACCCTGAACCTGCTTCAGAATCAAATCCAAAAGCTTAGATACCATCCTGAACCTGCTTCAAAGCGTTGTAAAATTTTTGGATACCATACCTAACCTACTTCATAATAGAAACCAAATGTTTAGATACCATTCCAACCCTACTTCAGAGCGCCGGAAAATTTTTTGATCCCATTCTGAACCTACTTCAGAATGGAAACCAAACGTTTCGATACCATTCTGAACCTACTTCAGAGCGTTGTAAAATTTTTCGATTCCATTCTGAACCTACTTTGGTACCA
>CAYFUQ010000126.1:0-3182 GCA_964346415.1 uncultured Proteiniphilum sp. | reverse complement strand
CTGTTGTAGCTGTATGTGCGCCCGTCAAGAATGATTTTTGCTTCTTCCAGGATACCGTCGTCAAACTGCTTTAACTGTTTTCGCATTGTGTTGTAGTGGCGATATGCCTTGGTTATTTCAATAGCTATTTCCTTCTCTGTTTGTTCATATATGTATTCAGCTTGCTGTTGCTGAAAGCGGGCAACTTTGAGGTCTGAGTTTCTTCTGTTTGAAAACCGGAGGGGAATAGAAACACCGAATGAAACGGGTGTGTGTGCCGGAGTGGGGGCTATTTCGTTGTGTGCGTAGGTGGCGTGTGCAACTTTGAGACTTAGCCCAAGGTCTATTTTCCGGTTTGCTTTTTCTAAAGAGATTAGTTTCCTCGCCACATCTTTGTTTTGGAGTGCGGCTATAAAATCGCTTCTGTTGTTTTGAGCGGTAAGTATTAGGTCATGCAGCACGAAATCTCTGTTGAAGTAATTGAAATCGCCCGTGGCAATTAATATTGTATCGCTTAAACTCTTATTGATATATTTATCCAACTCCAATAGACTGTTTTTCCATTCTGTTTCTGCATCTATAACCTCATTAAGGATTGTACGTGCTTCAAGTTTGCTTTGTCTTGCCGTCACTTCCGATATTTCACCAAAAGAGTGCCGCAGGCTGTCGGCAATTGCTATCTTGTACATATTGTCATAGGCTTCTAACTGGGTGTTGTAGAGATTCTCGTTGCGCAGTGCCGAAAGGAATTGTAGTGTGGCATTGGCTCTGAGGTTTCTGAAGAAGTCTTCCAGCAGACTAATGGTTAGTCGCTCCATCCACAATGATACCAAAGTCAATGGCTCCAAGTGAGAGGAGATTGGCGGGTATATTTGTTACTTTCATTAATATAAAAGCCACAAGCAGTGATATGGGGATTGTTATGGCTACAAGCAGAGCACCCCGCCAACTACCCAGAACAATGATAAGAATGAGAATGACCAGTCCTATACCCTCTAAAATGGTTTTGGATATTGTTTTGAGTGTGGTATCAACCAGGTCGGTTCTGTCTAACACTGTGTGAATCTTAACTCCTTCGGGCAAGCCGCCATTATTTAGTTCGTCTACTGTTGCATTTAGTTCTTCCAGCACTTTCGATGGGTTTTCACCTTTGAGCAGCAAAACAATTCCCTGAATATTGTCTGAATAGTCAACTCCCCGCTTGTCGGTATATCCAAGTGCACCTGCTCTCTCCAGGTTTCCGTATCGCATTTCGCCTACGTCGCTAAGGTAAACTGATGTTCCTTTGACCGACTTGACTACTATCCTGCCAATATCTTCCAGATCCTTAACCAAGCCTATACCTCTCACCACGTATGACTGATCGCCTCTGTTGACAATGCTTCCGCCGGCGTTGGCGTTGTTGTTTTCTATAGTTTCTATTACTTCTGTCAGTGAAACATTATATTGTTCCATCTTGCGAGGGTCCAGCTCTACCTGATACTGTGTGGTGATACCACCGAAGTTAGTTACGTCGGCCACCCCCGATACTTGTTTCAGGCGTGGAATGATTGTGAAGTTCTGAATGTCGGTTAGGGCACGCAGGTCTTTGGTATTGCTTTCAAGTATGTATCTGTATATCTAACCGGTGGGTGAGGTGAGAGGGTCTAATTCGGGAACTGAACCATAGGGCAGTTCAACTTCGTCCAGTCGTTCGAGTATTCGTGTGCGGGCAAAGTAGTCGTCCACACCATCATCAAATACTATGGTTACCATTGATAAACCAAATGTGCTTTTGCTTCGCATTACGTGAAGTCCCGGCATTCCGTTTATGGCTCTTTCAATTGGGATTGTGATCTGTTGCTCTACCTCTTCGGCTGCCAGTCCCGGTCTTTTTTATTTTGCTTCCAATAGATAGAATGCTCCTTCGATTATTATGGTTTCTCCGGCATCAAGTCCTTTTGTGACAATTATTTTATCATCTATAGATGTTCCGGTTTCAATGTAGCGTCTCATGAATTTGCCTTTTTCTACTTCCACAAATACAAAACTTCTGTCGTTAAACTGAAGAACTGATTTTAGCGGAACCAGCAGGGATGACTTTTCATGGTCGATAAACTTTACACTTACATACATTCCCGGTTTAAGCATCCCCTCACTGTTGTCACACTCTATCAACACCCTTACGCTTCTAATACTTTCATCTACAATTTCATCTATATGGAAGATTTGTCCCGTTAGTTCTCTGTTGGGATATGCTGAAAGAGTAATCTTTGCCTCCTCCAGATCTGAGATGAAGTTGACATCCTTTTCTTTTACTTCGCCCACAACCCACACTTTGTTTAATTGAGCTATCTTGGCTCTGGGTTCATCATCTTCTCGCAGATAGTGACCCTGAACAATGTCGTTAACAATGACTTCGCCTGCAATTGGTGATCTTACTATCAGGTTTTGTCCCAATGAGAAGTTGTCTTGTTCTATTCCATAAAGCTTCAGGTTACTTGCCATATTATCGTATTCCTGCTTTTGCATATCATAGTGTGTCTGGGCTTCTTCAACATCGCGTTTGGCGGTAACCCCATGGTCAAACAGATCGATTTGTCTGTCAAGATTGGCTTTTGCCGAACTTAATTCAGACTTTGCCTGAAGATATGATTTTTGAATTTCAGTGAAATCGGGCGATGCCATTTCAAATAAAGGAGTGCCGGGTACGGTTTTCATCCCCAGTTTTAGGTGCACCTTCGTTACGCGACCTGAAAATGGCGGCGCAATCTCAGCATAAAAGTTGGGAATTGCTCTTACCGTGCCTGTGGCAAATATTTCAGATTGATGGAGTGAGTCTTTGGCTTGTCCCACTCTCAGTCTTGGTGAGATAATAGATTCATCCTCTACAATTATTGTGTCTCCTATTAACTTATAGGTCTTTGTTACCTTTTCAGACTGTTTTGAACCACAAGCTGTGACAATAAAAATAATTACGAATAAAAATATATTCTTAATATGTTTCATTAATTTGTTTTTAGCTCTATCTCCTTTGGTTAAAGGATAATTTACAAATGTACACAACTTTATATATCATCCAAAATAGCAGGCTATTTATATATGTTGCGTGTAATGTTCTACGTTATAAACTATTAGTGCCCCCTGTATCAACAGAGAGCACTAATACTATTATTATATATGTTTGCCAATTGCCATATTTTTTACCCAAACGGAATAATCAG
>CAYFUQ010000125.1:0-3267 GCA_964346415.1 uncultured Proteiniphilum sp. | reverse complement strand
TTGTAAGCACGATACATTTCATTAAGCACAGGGTGATGTGCAGGAATAGCATTTATATAACCATATCCATATTGAGACCATTGGGTTTTATGAATATCAAAATCCTCCCAGGTACCTTTCATCTCTCTTAATTCCTCTTCAGGCGCAAAGTCGCGTGCCTCCCAATAGCGCCCAAGCTCTTCATTCCACACAAAAGTGCGCTCTTGACATTCTCTCAGCTCATCAACCATGCGACGCATGTTGTTACGCAATTGTGCCTTTTGCTCCTCATCACTAGAACTGGCAAAAGCAAAAGCAAGTGCCGACATATAGTGTCCGGAACCATGACCTTTCAACTTAGTAGTAGGAGAATCCCAACCATCAGCCACTTTATAACCATCTGTGCTCAAACCATAAGTATCACGATAATTATACAGTTGCTGTGAGACGTCCCAGCTAATAATTTCTCTGATTGCCAATTCTCTGTTAGATGTTAGCCTGTTTTCGCCTTCTATCAAAACTTGATTTAAAGGTAAAGGCTCAGCAACAGGTGTGCTAGAAGGAACTTTCATTTCGGTTGCGACTACAGATACTTCTGCTTCTATCGGATAACCGTTTTCTGTTGTATTATCTCCAATAATGTATCCCTTAATGGTATATTTTTTACCGACAGGATATTTCTCGGAATCTGATTGTTCCAGCTCTGCTGCAAGGGTAGAGTTTGACCATCTTGTTTGTCTAAACTCAGATTTTCCGTCTGAGTAAGTTACCCATACCTGATAGGGAAGCTTTGGAACAGTGCCTATGGGGCAATCAACCTTTATTGGTTCAACTTTGCTTATTGATCTTGCAGTAGATGTGCTTTTATTAGATAATAACACATCACCGGTGCTAGATTTAAGTGGATACGAAATTAATCCAAGAGCAAAAATCAAAACAACGTAAAACAGACTTTTCTTCATATTATAAAATCAATTTAAATTGCAGTTTAATTAAAAATTGTAAAATACAGTAGAATAAAATATTCACCATCACACCTGTCTTTAACAAATTACCTCAAAATTATCTACTCGCTAACATTTCAACACTACAAAATTAAAATATTGTTATAGCAGAGAATGCAACAAAACTACAATTAAATGATAAAAAACTACTATAAGTACAAATATCACGCAACTCAATAGCAATTTCTCATAAAAAGTCATATTTAAATTGTAAATTTGAAAAGTATTAATAAAATAAACAGATTATCTCAAATCATGAATTCAAGATTTTATAAACATTTTTTCTTGTTTATATTATTACTCGTATTCCCTTTTGAATTATTTTCAATTGAATTAAACTTTAAGTATTACAAAGTGGAGGACGGGTTAACCTCCAACACTGTATATACTGTTCTCCAAGACTCAAAAGGCTTTATGTGGTTTGGTACCGAATATGGGATAAACCGATTTGATGGTTATACTTTCACATCTTACGAAAATATTCCTGGAGATGAAAACTCACTAATCAATAACTCTGTGTATACTATCGTAGAAGATGACCCGGAAAGGTTATGGATTGGGACTGAAAAAGGAGTTAGTATTTTAGAATTAAATAAAAATATCATTAGAAGTTTTACTTTTCAAACAACAAATGGTTGTGGAATAAATGACAGGGTTGAGAATATAATCCTTGACACGAACAAAACATGGATTTCATCATCCAAACAAGGTGTGTTCCTATTCGAAAACAACATTTTGACTTTGTATTCTTTTAAGGAGTTTCAGGAAAAGCCAAACTCTTCAATATGGGTAACTAATATATATATAGATTTAGATGGCACATTGTGGGCATCTGTCAATAATACTAAACATCAAATATACGTTTTTGACAAACAAGCCGCCGAGTTTGTCCCTGCATTCCCCGAACTGAGCAAAGGTGAATTAAATGAACTTAGCTCATATTCCATGCTTGAGACAGAGAGGGGAATATTGTGGTTTGGAACCTGGAGAAATGGGCTTGTTAAAATCGACAAAGATGGAGGAGCAATAATGGGTAAATACCTCAACAAACCCAAAATTGATAAAATCACTCACATACATAATATTACAGAATACAACGATTCTACACTCTTAATCGGCTCTAATGATGGGTTAACTTCTTTCTGCACAAGCCACAATAAACTTGATCAACATTTCACAGAGCCCGTATTATCCAATCGTTTCGTTTATCCAATTTATAAAGATCATGAAGGAGGCTTGTGGATAGGAACTTACCATGGCGGTATAAATTATTCATCTCCAAATCGGAACTATTTTAAAAGCTATGTACACAATAAATATAAAAACTCGCTATCGGGTAACGTTGTAAGTTGTTTTTGTGAGGACAGTAACGGAGATATATGGATAGGCACTGAAGATGGAGGATTGAGTAAATTTGATAGGGAAACAGAACATTTCACTATATATAATCGCAACAGTAAACAATATAATTTATCTCATGATAATATTCATGCTTTGGCCGTTGACGGTCACCACCTTTGGATTGGCACATATAGTGGGGGCATTAATAGAATGAATATTAATACAGGTGCAGTAGATCACTTTTTCTACAATAAAGCAGACAATAAAACAATAGACGAAAACAGTATTTACTCAATATTTATTGATTCAAAAAACGATCTTTGGGTTGGAACTACTGATGGCGTTAATCTTTACAATAGGGAAGATAATAATTTCACACGTATGAAACACATCGGTGAATTAATCTTAGATATTTGCGAATGGAACAATAATATATGGGTGGCTACTTCCAATAGCGGCTTACACAAATACAATCCGCGAAATAAACAATGGACAGAATATCGCTACAACAAAAACGACAGCAGTTCACTTATTAGTGATGCAGTAATTAGTTTATCGTCTCACGATGATAACTTTTTATGGATTGGCACTACTCATGGTTTATGCAGATACGACAAAGATAATGACATATTCATAAATGAAAGCGTATCGTTTCCAAACAATTATATTTGCAAAATATTTGAAGAAGATGGTAATTTATGGATTACAACTCTCAAAGGGTTAATTCATTATAGTCCTACCACAAAGAACTATCGCTATTTTAGCAAAAGTGATGGTCTCTTAAGTGAACTTTTTACTGCAAATTCAGGCATAAAAACAAAAGATGGAAAGATATTTATGGGTACACCCTATGGTTTCAACTCTTTCCATCCCGTGCAAATATCAATAAATGAGAAAGAACCCAATATTGAAATTATAGACTTCAAATTATTTAATAAAAGCG
>CAYFUQ010000124.1:0-3296 GCA_964346415.1 uncultured Proteiniphilum sp. | reverse complement strand
ACCACAAAGGTTGCAGCCAGTGCAGGTGCGCCGCCCGTTTGTTCGGCAATGCTGATGGCGATGGGTGTGGTGACCGACTTGGGTGCCAGCGAGGCGGTTATGATTGTGTCGGCTCCCATCAGATGAGCAATTAGCAGTATGGAGCCTATTCCTGTTATAGCTCCCACAAACACGGAGGTGAGTATTGAAACAACGTTGCCTTTCACATGTTCTATCTGCTCGTAGAGCACGTATCCCAGTGCCACAACGCTTGGCCCCAGCATGAAATGGAGAAAGCGGGTGTCGTGCGCAAACGTTTGATAGTCGATGCCTGCCAGGTGCAGGAATGGGATGATAATAATCATCGAGATGAGCAGCGGTTGCAGAATCGACAGGCGGAAACGCTTGTAGAGCCAAACGCCCAGCAGGTAGGTCCCAAAAACCAAGGTGAGCATAAACAGCTCTCCCGAAATTAGGGGGCGAAGCTGCTCCATAAATGTGCTATTTGCTAAGAGTGTCATTTTTTTGTTTGTTACGTTTTTCCAAATGTTCTTGTGTGAGCGCCACGCTGATAATGGTTAGCACCGTGCTCACGCCAATTGCCACGATGATAAGCGGCAGCGACTTCATTATCAAATCACCGTAAACCATTAGTCCTACTGCGGCAGGCACAAAAAAGATTGCCATGTTTTTGACAATCACCGTTGCCGCACCGCGCACATTCTCGGGGTTGAGTATTTTGAAGAATAGCGCCACAAACAGCAGTATCATCCCGATGACGCTGCCGGGCACAAACCCGTTGATGAGCATACTCACAAGCTCGCCAATGTAGTAAAACAGAAAAATGTAAAACAATCCTTTTATCATATATTTTCCTCTTCCGCCTTTAGCGCGGTTTGGGAGTGCAAAGATACTACAATTCTAAATCTTTCCACGAAATAACTCTGCCGGCAGTTCGTTGTTGATTTTCTGCTCCGCCATACACCAATGTTTTTTTCAAATTATTAATTTCAGAAATATCTGAAAAGAAATTTAATCCCTTAAAAAGATTAGATGTAATTGTTGCCGTAGCTTTAATTTCTACTGCCTCTATCTGCTGTGGCTTCTCAAGTAATAAATCAACCTCGTTGCCGTGTGAATCACGCCAATACCAAGGTTCAATCATTCGCGCATTCTTATGATAAATTTGCTTCAGATATTCTGAAATAATCATATTTTCAAATAATGCTCCCTTTATTGATTGGTTATTAATTTTAGAAACGTCATTAATTTTTAATAGATTGCTCAACAGTCCTGTGTCATAAAAATAGAGCTTTGGAGATTTAATGATTCTTTTGCTGAAGTTCTTGTGATAGGGATTTAACAGATAAATAATATAACTACTCTCCAAAGCTGACAGCCATGCCTTGACTGTAGGGGTTGATATGCCACATTCTTTAGCCATGCTACTCATATTCAAAATCTGTCCTGCCCTTGTAGCACAAAGAGCGAGGAACTTTCGAAACAGAGTCATGTCTTGCACTGATATCAGCTCACTAACATCTCGCTGTACATACGTTTCAATATAATTTGGATAATAATCGGAGGGAAGAATGCTCCTGTCATATATGGCAGGATAGAACCCTTTTATTAAAAGTGAGGCATAATCATTCTCTAATAATTCAGAGCTTTTCAATTCATGAAAATCAAAAGGAAACAGTCTGAATATTGCTACCCTCCCTGCTAAACTCTGCGTTATATTATGCATCAAATGAAAGTTTTGAGAGCCTGAAAAGATAAACTGCCCCATTTCTCTGCTTTCATCTACCACAGATTGGATATAAGAAAATAGGTGCGGTACCCTCTGAACTTCATCAAAAATTACATGACTATCATACTGGTTTAGGAACTCTCTGGGATCTGTTTCAGCAAACTGACGGATATCCGGGTTCTCCAAGCTAATATATCGATAATCAGGAAACATAGCCCTTAGCAAAGTTGTCTTACCTGACTGTCTTGGTCCTGTTAGTGCAATTATTGGATACTTGACTACCATGCTTTGCATGGCTTTGACTATTTCTCGCTTGACAAACATAATGTGTTGAGATTAAACTTAATTTGATGCAAATGTAAGCACTATTTTATAATTACACAAGTTAAATTTTAAATTTACACGGCTTAGATTTTAAATTTACACAAGTCTAATTTTAAATTTACACAGATTTGTTGTTAGTTATTATCAATTACATAATTAGGCTACAAAATACATTACCTATTTTACTTTCTAAACCTTTTCTCCGCAAATAATGCGGAGAATAAAACGATTTGCGGTGAATAATGCGCTTAATCTCCGCAGATTGTGCGGAGATTAGTTGTTGATTTGTGTATTGGCGGTGGTCGCAGCACTAATTATGAGCTGGTGGTGTGACGAGTGGTTTATTTTGATTAATTTTGTATTCCATTATTTTGACAGCAATCTATGAAAATAATATTCTCTCACTCAACTACGCCCTCTTTTAATCTGGCAGCCGAAGAGTATCTTTTTAACGCACGAAACAGCGAGTGTCTGTTGCTATATATCAATGAGCCGAGTGTGATAATTGGCTCCAATCAGGCGGTGGTCAACGAGGTTGATATGGATTTCTGTATCGACCGCGACATACGCATCATCCGACGGATGTCGGGTGGGGGTGCAGTATATCATGATGTGGGAAATATCAATTTCACTTTTATTCGTGAGAAACGCGACGATGCGTTGGGTTCGGCATTCCTTCAACCGGTGGTGGAAGTGCTCACCTCGATGGGTATTCCTGCCGAGATTGGTAAACGCAAGGATTTGTGGCTTGACGGCTATAAGATCACCGGTACGGCTGCACACATTTCGCGCGGCTGGCAGCTCCACCACGGTACCCTTCTCTACGATTCGGAAACGGAAGTGTTGCAGAAAGCTCTTTCTCCCGAGCGTCGTGACTTTGTGCAAAAAGCAACCGCATCTGTTGTTAGCCCCGTGCGAAACATCCGAGACTACCTTATCGAAAAGAACGGCATCGCACCCAACCGTGACGACTTCTTCGACCTGCTCTCAATCCGCTTTATGGAACACTTTGACGTTGATCGCCTTTCTGCCTTTACTGATGAAGAAGTGGAAGCTATCTCTGCTTTGCAGAGGGAGAAGTATAGGGTGAGGGAATGGAATTATAAGAAATGAACTCCACAAGCGCCCCCTGCTTCGTTCCCCTCTCTTCAAACCTCTTTTCAATTTTTGCCGTTAGCTCGTAGTTTTTCAATCCCCAGTCGGGTGCGATGAGCAGATTTTTGGGCGACTGTGAAGCGAAGCG
>CAYFUQ010000123.1:0-3399 GCA_964346415.1 uncultured Proteiniphilum sp. | reverse complement strand
AGCACCTGACTGTTAATCAGGGGGTCCTTGGTTCAAGTCCAAGAAGAAGAGCAAAACAGGACAAGATCTTTAAATAAAACATTCTTCTTTAGCTCAGTTGGTTAGAGCACCTGACTGTTAATCAGGGGGTCCTTGGTTCAAGTCCAAGAAGAAGAGCAAAACAGGACAAGATCTTTAAATAAAACATTCTTCTTTAGCTCAGTTGGTTAGAGCACCTGACTGTTAATCAGGGGGTCCTTGGTTCAAGTCCAAGAAGAAGAGCAGACAGCGAGTCGATTACAACAATTGATTCGCTTTTTTTATATATAATTGATATTTATCTGTTGATGAATTAACATCCGGATTTTTACCAGAGACTGGATTGTGTAAATAGTAGGAACAGATATAAATATATGGCCATTACAGCAAACAAGAAGCTGTCTATTCTATCCAAAATTCCACCATGTCCCGGAATTAGCGTTCCCGAATCCTTCACAGCATAAGTCCTTTTGATTAGTGACTCAAATAAGTCACCCAGAGTCCCCACCACTGACGTAACAGCACCAAAACCAATCCAGAACCACAATGAGAATTCAGGTATAAGCCTTGCAAACAAAAAAGCAGCAGATGTAGCCAAAACAATTCCACCTACAAAGCCTTCAATCGTCTTCTTTGGTGATATTCTTTCATTTAATTTGTGCTTTCCAAATATTGATCCTACCAGATATGCAGCAGTGTCGTTTATCCAAATGAAAATAAAAATAGCGAGGATAATATTTTTGCTCAAGTTATCATTAGTATAAATGATAGTGAGGAGTAGAATTGGCAGGGTGATGTATAGTTGACCGAAAAGTGTATAGACAGCGGATTGCAGACTATTACCATTTTTTGAGAAAATGGCTGCCGATAGCTGCGCTAACAAATATAGTGATATTATAATCAGTGTATAGTTTGGGACGAAAAGAAGTGATGAAAAAATAATAACTCCCGAAATTATATTCAGGAGTTTATTGATTTTGATAAGATTGCCTTTTTCAACAATTCTATAATATTCAAGAAGAGCGATTATTTGAAACAAGCCAAAAACAACAGCAAAGGCGTATTGTCCCCCTAGAACTCCCAATACAACAATTGCAATGTAGATTGCTCCTGCTGTTGCTCTCGTAACTAAATTTTTAATATTCAATTTATCTTCTCCGGTATTGATAAGTTATTTTTCTGAGTTATCGTCATTTGACGATTCCTTTTCTAGTTGTTCTGTCACTTCAACCTCTTCAAAGTCTATGCTGTGCTCTATTAAGAGATTGTACCAGTTAATTATTTTTTTCACATCTGAAGCATATACTTTTTCAGTGTCATATGTTGGTAAGATTTCAGAAAAGTATTTGAACACTTCACTACCGGATGATTTTGAAGCAAGAGATGCTTTCTTTCCTTCTTCCTTTTCTTTTATTTTTATAAATACTTCTCTTAACGGTACGTCAGATTCTGTTGTGTAAATGGAAACATCACTTAATGCAACCATTTTTTCAGAGAAGTAAACGGGTGTCTTTTTACCATCTGCAACAGATTCAACGATGTTAAGGCTCTTTCCTGTGGATACTAGTTTGTATAGTCCGGGCTTT
Organism: uncultured Proteiniphilum sp.; assembly: GCA_964346415.1. GTDB lineage: Bacteria > Bacteroidota > Bacteroidia > Bacteroidales > Dysgonomonadaceae > Petrimonas. The sequence continues at coordinate 1,795 of CAYFUQ010000123.1, read as the reverse complement.
CCGGAGATTGACAATATTTTTGTAAGCATTTTGTCTGTTTTAAGTTTTAAATTTCGTGCAAAAATAAGGAGTATCCTGCAATTTTACAACACAATGAACTAATTGTTTTGCTCCTTACTACTTTTGTTGATGAAATATTGTATTTTAGCATTCGAAAATCAAGTTATTATAAAAAAATATATTTATAGCAAAGATGAAACCCAATTCAAAGATATTATTAACCCTCAGTTTAATTTTTTTTATGTCGTGCAACTACAAGCAATACTCAGATAAACATGACGCTGACGAGCAATCAATTTTAATCGATGTGAAGAACAATGAAGTTTTTCTTTTTATAGGAACATATACAAATAGTGATACCGATGATGGTATCTTTCTTTATAAACTGAATACTCAAACGGGGCAATCGGAATTACTCAGCAAGGTACAATCAAAAAACCCTTCATATCTGACATTAAGCAGAGATTATCAATATTTATATGCTGTTGGAGAAAATGGAGTAGAAAACAGTAGTGTATCTTCATTCAAGTTTGACAAAATCAAAGGGACATTGAACTTTATAAATACACGTCTTACGCACGGAGCGGATCCTTGTTATATAGAGACAGACGATGATGGGAGTCATCTTCTTACTGCTAATTATAGTGGTGGAAGTATAACTATTTTTCCTTTAGATGAGCGAGGGGAAATATCTGATGCTAAGACAATCTTGAAGTTCTCAAGCTCCGGATCTGACTCAGTAAGACAACAAAAGTCTCATTTGCATAGCGTGAGATTTTCACCTGATAGAAAATATATGTTTGCAACTGATTTAGGGGGTGATAAAATATATAGATTTAATGCTTTAGGCTCAGTTTTTCTTGGACAACCTATTATTTCAGAGTCAAGTATTGTGGAATTTGACACACCTTCGGGAACCGGTCCCAGACATTTTGATTTTCACCCCAATGGAGATTATTTTTATCTGTTGGGAGAGTTGTCGGGTGAGATTATCGTCTATGATTATAATAATGGTGATTTGATTGAAAAGCAAACAATACTATCAGATACTGTTGGTGCTAAGGGTGCTGCAGACATTCATGTGTCTCCTGATGGAAAATATTTGTATAGCTCTAATCGATTGAAAGCAGATGGATTAACTATTTTCTCAATTAATGACGAAGATGGAACTCTGACGCGTGTTGGTTATCAGTCCACAGGAAAGCATCCCCGCAACTTTGCCATTACACCTGACGGGAGTTTGCTTTTGGTTGCAGCCAGAGATGAAAACCGGATTGAAGTTTACTCTATTGATAAGGCAACAGGCTTAACTTCAAAGTTGAATGCTGATATTGAAGTGGCGAGTCCGGTTTTTGTAAAATATATTAGTGCAACTTAATAATATACAAAAAATGGAGGTGTTTCACAATGAACTCAAGCTTCAACTAACAGTTTCTTTGCTTTTGTTGTTATTTGTCATCATACATTGATACATTGTCATTCTCTAAACTACCAATGTTGAATTACATAGATATATTTCAAGTTTAAAATATTCCATTGTCATTCTACAGTAGCATATTTTACGTTTGAAAACAACCGGTGTAATGTTACAATCGTATATTTTACGTTTGAAAACTCCGAATGTATTAATACACTTTATGTTTTGAGCTTTGTAATGTTAGAGTGTATTAATACATTGAGATGTAATAAAGACAGTATATTAAATAAAAATGAGGGTGAAATCACATTGTGATACACCCTCATTTTTGCAATGTATTGCATGTCTTATCTTTTTCTTCCCTGGCGATTGGCAGAC
>CAYFUQ010000122.1:0-3410 GCA_964346415.1 uncultured Proteiniphilum sp. | reverse complement strand
TTACGTAAACAGTTTTGTCATTTCGTTTTATTTCTTCTTTCGATTTTGCTGTCATTATGAAAAAGACTTGTATGACAAATATCACAGATAATACCGCAGACTGTTAGCATTATCGAGCCAATAATATGGATTTTCTGAGCAAAGTGAGTTGTGCAATTAGCATTATCTGAGCATAAAAAAGAGGTATATAACTGTATAACAGGGGACTAAAAATGCTAATAGTTAGGAATCAGAAGTATTCGTTGCTTCCGCATTTGCGGACGTGAGGTGTAAGAAAGTTTACGCACCTTCCGCCTTAGCGGACGAGAGGTGTAAAGAAGTTTTCTTACCTTTCACCTTAGCGGACGAGAGGTATGAAAAAGATTTAAGACCGTGTACAATGGCGGGAATGGGGAATGTGATTGTTTTTTACAGATCAACAGGAGTTTTTCTAAACTGCGAGGGCGATACTTTATATATCTGCTTGAAAACGCGGCTGTAGTAGTTGGAGTCTTCAAAGCCGCATGCCATGGCAATGTCGCCAATGCGGTCATCGCCCGATCTCAGCATTCGCTTGGACTTTTCGAGTCGGATATGCAGAATAAATGCCGAAATGCTGTAGCCGCTAATCTGTTTTATCTTTCGGTTGAGCTGCGAGCGACTCATATATACGTTGTCGGCGATAAAGTCGGCATTGAGCGACTCGTCAGCAATATGGTCATGCACAACGGTGATGATACGATTTAGAAAATCACGATCATCGGCAGAGAGTTCTACTTCGTCGGAGGAGCCTTCCAGCAGTGCTTGTGAGTATTTTTCTCGCAGAAGCATGCGCTGCTCCAGCAGTTTTGCCACACGCAGCTGAAGTTCACCCGCATTGAAGGGCTTAAACAGATATGCATCTGCTCCCGACTCAAAAGCTTGCTGCCTGTCCTGATCTGAGGTTTTGGCAGTTATTACAATAATGGGAATATGATTCAGAATATTGTTCTGTCGTATCTGCTGTGCCAGCTCAAATCCATCCATCACGGGCATCATCAGGTCGGTAATTATCAGGTCGGGCAAAAACTCTGTTGCTTTTGCCAGTCCCTCTTTGCCGTCTGAAGCATATCTGAGCTGATATTTATTTTCAAGCAGCGTGCCTATATAGTTCTGTATATCAGGGTTGTCTTCTACCACCAGTACCGACGGTTTTTGGTTGTCGGGGTCTGACGGCTCATCATCGACAAGTATTGGTGCATCGGTTACAGGTGCCAGCACGGGCGATGTGTCAGATTTGACGTCGGCACCCCATTGTTCTGCAATCTCAAATTTTTGTTTTATGGGAAGTTCCACTATAAACTCTGCACCTGAGTTTGGTATATTTTCGGCTGAAACTCTTCCGTTCATAGCCTCCATCATCTTTTGCACAAGGGCCAGACCTATCCCGCTTCCCGAAGCGGCGTGGGTTTTATACTTACCGGTGTAAAACTCTTTGAAGATATGCGGCAGGTCTTCGGGGTCAATGCCGGTTCCCGTGTCTGAAACACGCAAAAGTACATTGTCGCGGTCGTGCTCCAGTGAAAGGGTTATGCGTCCGCCGCCGGGCGAGTGCTTAAGGGCGTTTGACAGCAGGTTTACTATTATTCTTTCCAGATAATTGGGGATAAAGTCAACGTTGAGCACACGCTCATTGCTCACAAACAAAAGATCGACACTCTTGGTTGTGGCATAGCTTCTGAACGACTCAACACACATATTGGTGAAGGCAACCAAATCGCCGTTTACCCAGTTAGACTGGTCGAGGCGCGATTTTAGCTTCGCCATCTCCAGCAGCTGATTGACCATATCGAGGAGCACTGTGCCCTGGCGCACAATGCTGCGCGCACTATCATCATAAGAACCGTTTTGCATTTGCTCTGCAAGACCAAGGATAACTGTGAGTGGTGTTCTGAACTCGTGTGTGATACCGGTAAAGAACTCACTACGGGTATTTTCCAGCTGTCTCAGTATTGCATTGCTTCGGGTGCGCTGGCGGTATGCATAATAGAGCACCCCCGTGATGACAGCACCTGCAAGTGTGGTAAGCAACATCACATATAGCATTATTTTTCGTTTATCTTGTTCAGCCTTGTTGAGAGCCTCAATCTCCCGAAGACTTCGGTTGAACTTGTTGCGCTCATACGACATTCGCAGATCAAGATACTGACTGTTTTTCTTCACACCCTGCACGCTGTCCTGCATCACTATGCTCCGCTTGAAATTGGCAAGTGCCGGCTGAAAGTTATTTTGACTAAGTTCGTATGTATGCTTTAGATAATATATTTCAGACAGATGCTCGGGTGACTCAATCTCTTCTGCCACTCGCTCTGCAAGCTCTATGTAGTGGAGATAGCCGGGAATGTTGTTTGTCAGAAAGTTTATTTCTGCAATAGAGATACACGCCTCAAGCCAATGCCAGCGGTCAGATATATCTTCCATAAGGTCGTATGCTTTTCTGTATTCTATTTTGGCTACATCATATTCTCCCTGTTTTTTGTGTATATTGCCAAAGTGAATGTAGCACAATCCGATACCCATATCCGATTTGCCAATAATGTTCTGCTCAAGTGAACGCTCATAATATATTCGGGCAGAGTCCAAAGCTCCGGTATGTTCGTATATCGCACCGATATTGGCATAGTTTATTGCCTGTCCTATCGGACTATCAAGCTTTTTCTCGTCCTCAAGTGCTGCCAGGAAATAGCTTTTTGCTTCGTCGTAATATCCCAGTGAAAGACTCACATTTCCAATCCCATTGAGTGATACCACTTTGTTTTTCATCCCTGTGGAAGTGACTGACTTTGAAAACATCTCGGAATAATCTAAAGCCCGATAGTGATAATCGGAGGCCTCCGTGAGTGCGCCTACACGGCGGAAATCAGTGCCCAGATTGTTGAGTGCCTGAATTATCTCTATTGTGTCATTTAGAGTCAGCGCCAACTCCAATTCGTTTTGGTGATAAGAGATGGCATCTGTGAAGCGGGCATTCTCACGCTGATAGTTGCCCAAAAGACGGTACGAGAATAGCTTCCCTACATTGTCTTTTTCCTGAATGCTTTTGTTGAGAAACCAATTGAGGGAGTCTTCATTTCGACGAAACTTATATATCTGCCCTGTTATCTCCTTTTTTCTCTCCTCATCCACCGCTGAGTCGTCACCCCGCTGGCACGAAATGAAAAAAGCTGCTCCCCACAATAGAGAAACAACTGAGAATATAGCTGATATATTCCTAAATTTGTAATTCATAAAGAGATTTGGTAATGCAATCTTACATCCACTTTGTTAATGTTGTAAAAATAGTTCGTTTTTTTGTAATTCGCAATACTCTTACTGTTAATTATTTAACCCACATGGCATTTTATCTCTAAATGTGTGAAAGATTTTCAATAAAAGTGCTTTTTTACTACCTT
>CAYFUQ010000121.1:0-3412 GCA_964346415.1 uncultured Proteiniphilum sp. | reverse complement strand
GAACAATACCATTAAGCTTATCTTCTACGAAATAATCCTTAATATAAATATCATCTCCAATTACAGAATTCAAAATATGATCATCATTGTCTATCCATTCAAGACAATATACTATTGGACCACGCTCCAATGATACTTTCCCTTGGTCTTCCTCAACTTTTTCATTAGCAATCACCTTGCGCACGTTCATTGGAAACGACACATCCACTTTGTCACCTTTAGACCATTTACGTGACAATGACGCATAACCGTTAGTACCTACTTTGTACTTTACTTTCTTGCCATTCACCTTAATTTCAGGTTTATACTCATTATCATCCAGGTAGGTGTACAAATCACTTGGAACAGGATGCTTCAACCATCCCGGAATTCGTATTAGAAGGGAGAAGTCCGTTGTTATCTCAGGATTAACTTCAATTACAACATCACCTTCCCAGGGATATTTTGATTTTTGTGAAACATGAACCTCATTTCCAGCCACGTTGAGACTCGAATTGCTTTCAACAAAAAGATTCACATATATATAATTATCCTTCTGCGCATAAACATATCCCGGAATTGAAGGAATGAACCTGCACACATTACTCGGGCAACAAGCACAACCGAACCATTCGCTCCTTGCATGCTGTCCTACTGACTCTAATGGATTTGGATAGAAGAAATGATCGCCTGATAAAGAAATTCCTGAAATCAATCCATTATATAAAGTCCGCTCCAATACGTCATAGTATTTAGAATCACCATGTAACAAGAACAAACGGTGATTCCAATAAACATTGGCAATAGCAGCACATGTTTCACAGTAAGCCGACATATTAGGTAAATCATAATTATCACCAAAGGCCTCGCCGTGTCCGGTAGCACCAATACCACCTGTTATATAATATTTTTTTGTAACTACATTATCCCATATTTTGTCTATAGCTTTCAAATATGACTTATCACCTGTCAGTGCAGCCACGTCTGCCATGCCTGAATACATGTATGCCGCTCTCACAGCGTGCCCTACAGCCTCATCTTGTTCTATTACAGGTTTATGAGTTTGGCTGTACTCCCCACTCTTTCCACTTCCACGAAGATCCAAAAAGAATTTAGCCAAATCAAGGTAATCTTTGTTACCCGTTACTCTGTACAACTTCACAAGTCCCATCTCAACAATCTGATGTCCCGGCTCATAGGTCAATTTGTCAGGACCAAAGTCTCTTACCAGAAGGTCTGCATTTTTCAATGCTACATCCAGTAGGGTTTTCTTTCCGGTTGCCTGATAATGTGCAACAGCAGCCTCATATAAATGTCCACAATTGTATAACTCATGACTAAGATCAGGTGTCTTTTCCCATCTATTTTCACTTAGCCATTCATGTAGATTACCCGGTTTGGCAGCTGTACGTGCAGTAAACAAATAACCATCCTCCTCCTGGGCCTTTTGAATATAATAAATCAAAGTATCCATCTGAGCCTCTAACTCTTTATTGGGATACATCTGAATAGAATATGCCATTCCTTCAATAATTTTATAAATATCGGTATCGTCAAATGGAAATTGTGTATCAAAATAGCCCGACATCAATCCACCTGCCTTTTTAAAGTTATCTACTCTACCGGTCGTATAACAATGCTTGAGAGCAATTGGTATCGTGACATTTTGGTTTATCTCTATTCTTGGAGTCCAAAAATCATCCGAAAATTCAACTTGAGTAAATTCAACCGGATGAATTGGATAGTCATTCTCTACTGTTTCGTTACTGACAACGTTTCCGGATTCATTGTTCGAAGTACAATTAATTAATAAAACCAGAGTCAATAATAAAATGATTGGTCCTACGTTCTTTCTCATTTTTTTAAATATGTTTTTTTAAAATTTATTTTTGCGGTAATTAATTGAGATGTGTATATTCCATCCTCACTAAATTTCTTCTAATCTCATTACAAAGCCACCCCATGAAGCCATATATATATCAAAAACAGAATCTGAATCAGTGGTCAGATATAATATCATCCCTCAACGGTACAAGTCATTTTGTTGTAGTATTACTTATCCTGAATTTTAAAAGTAACTTTACCTCTCTTACCACCCTTCAGTTCGTAATATCCTCTGCTGTCTTTCTGAACTTTTTCAAGAACCTCAACAGCACTGCTCTCAGGTGAAGATACATCAAGAAGTATATTACCTGAGAATTCAATGGTTACTTCTCTGGTTTCAACATTATATCTCACTCTGTCCATCTTTCCGCTTACTGTTTCAAGAGACAACGCTTCAGGAGACAGGAACAGTTTGTTTTTTCCGGCAGTAGTCAGGTCAATGTTAATCCATTGTCCATCCTGTTCAATATTTCCACTAAATGCAACCCAGCCAAACTCACTGTGATTATAAACATATGTTGAGGAGTTAACAGCATAACCATAAAAACCACTTCCATAGTCACATGCATAACCATCTATATCCAGAGTTTCGGGATATGAGTGGAACGCCGAAGGACCAAAACCTTCTTTTGTGACATTGGCCAGAGGCCCCATAGAACCGGCATGACCAACACGCAACAGATAGAAGTCCGTCGGATTGTTTCGATATGCCGCAAGAACCGGGATAGCGTTCAGACCTGAACCATAATGGTGCAGCTGTCTTTCAATTCTGGATAGTTTTCCCCCATACACAAAGTCCCAATAGCGACGGGCACTACCATTGTAGCCCCAGTGTGGCACAGTGGGCATATAAGCAAGTATTGCATCAAGCGTAACATCCGCTTTGTCGTCATATCCAAAATATGAAGTCCACATATAAACCTCTTCTTGTCCTGTTGAGTCCCAAGGCATTTCACTACCAAAAGGATAATCGAGCGATTTCCAGTGATCAGCTCTCTTTTTCATATCCTTTTCCATATCGGCAGCCATATCATCAAAACCTTCACGCTGCAAATCCAACAGAATATAAAGGTACACCGAACCTTCCATCAGTCCAAACTGTGCATAATATGGTGCAAACTCACTCATTGCCTTAACGGTATGATAGGCGTTCTCAAGACTTTGTTTCCAATCTATATTCTTGTAATTGTAGTTGCGTCCCAACCGATACATTACCCAATGTGCAGCCGCTACGTGTGGATAATTATAAGCTCTGCCTAAATCTTCAGCATTTTCCAATGACCATGCCTCCCATCCTCTGAATTGGATAGAATCGCTATATGTGCCTGCCGGCATAAGGTCGGGTTCATAATAAAACAAACTCTTTCTGACTCCATATTTAGAAGGTCCTTCATTAAGTTGAATATCTCCCCAAAGTGTTTCATCCAAAAATCTTTTCAGCTTTTTTATTTGTGCTTCATCAGGCTGAACAAGCTGTTTCATTATAGCAGCCAGCCAACTGGCAGCACCTGCTTCGTCGCTCAGACCCACAAACCATGAACGACGTTCT
>CAYFUQ010000120.1:0-3421 GCA_964346415.1 uncultured Proteiniphilum sp. | reverse complement strand
CACCCACAAAAAGGGATATGGCCGATATTATCAGCAATGCTATGATAAAGAGTAAGTTTCTCAAGAGAATATGTCGTTTCCCCACAGGTGGGTACACTTGTTTTAAAATTATTATTTTACGGATAGCAAAGGTACGGTTTAACGTAAAAAACAACAATCCCCATAATGGATGATATTGTCTTGAATGAGGCGGGGTTTGTACCTAAAAATGGGTAGGTGGTGCATATTAATAAAAGTTGGTTTCTCTTTGTGGTGTTCGGTATTATATTCTATTTTTGTCTCTCAAACGATATTAACTTATGGTCAACAAACGAATTTCGAGTGCTGCCTATGCAGACAGTAAGCCTCACTTTGAGGTGCTCAACGGGCTGCGCGGCGTGGCTGCGCTGATGGTTATCTGGTATCATCTTTTTGAGGGGTTTGCCACGAGTCCCATCGATCAGCGGTTCAATCACGGTTATCTGGCGGTGGATTTCTTTTTCGTGCTGTCGGGTTTTGTGATTGCTTATGCTTATGACGATCGACTGGGTAGCTCGATGTCGATGAAGGATTACTTTAAGCGGCGTATTATCCGTCTGCATCCGATGGTGGTGATGGGGGCGTTGCTGGGTGTGATTGCCTTTTTGATTCAGGGCGGTGTGCAGTGGGATGGCACCAAAGTGGCGCTGTCGATGGTGATGCTGTCGCTGCTGATGACGATGTTTATGATTCCTGCGGCGCCGGGTGCAGGTGCTGAGGTGCGGGGCAACGGGGAGATTTTCCCACTGAACGGTCCTACGTGGTCGCTCTTTTTTGAATATATAGCCAATATCTTTTATGCTTTGTTCTTGCGTCGGTTGTCCACGCGTGCTTTGACGGGTGTGGTGGCAGCTACGGGTGCGGGACTGGCTTATTTTGCCATTAGCGGCATGTCGGGCTATGGTAATTTGGGTGTGGGCTGGTCGATGCTGGACAATAACATTCTGGGCGGTTCTCTGCGCATTGGTTTTTCTTTCTCGGCGGGAATGTTGCTGGCGCGCAAGTTTGTGCCGGGGCGTATAAGGGGTGCTTTCTGGAAAGCGGGACTGGCCATTGTGGTGCTGCTGTCGATTCCTTATGTGGGTAATGAGAGCACGATGTGGATGAATGGTATATACGATTCGGTGGTGATTCTGCTGGTGTTTCCGCTGCTTGTGTGGGTAGGTGCTTCTGACCTGGCTTCGGCCGAGGGCGCGTCTGTGGGTGCTACCCGTCGCTTGTATCGCTTCCTGGGTGACATTTCTTATCCTTTATATATGGTGCACTATCCGGTTATGTATCTCTACTATGCGTGGCTGGGTTTCCCAAATACGTTCAGAACTTTCGGCGAAACGTGGTATGTAGCGGTGACGCTGTTCTTTGTGAATATCGCTCTGGCGTATGTGACGCTGAAGTGGTTTGATGAACCTGTGAGGCGCTGGTTAAGGAAGAGGTTTATGTAGTCGCTAACGCCATTGAGTAATTTATCGCACTCCATTGAGTAATTTTACTCACTCTATTGAGTAAATTATTTTGATGTGCTTCAATGATTGTGTCAATACAGATTATGGGGTTTTGATATAACGAACGGCAAGGATGCTTTTGAGCATGCTTGCCGTTTTTGGTTATTTGTATAATTGCAATATGAAAATTAATTGCTTTTAGTGTTTTCTATAACCTCCGCCTTTGTTGTCATATTTTAGGTAAAACTTGTTGCTCGTTTGGTTGATAGTGAATACTTCTATATTTTCACCTTTTTCCCCACAAAAAGAATCTTGTTCTATTTTGGTGATATCTTTTTCTCGATAATTTGTAATTGCAGAAACATAAAACTCATGTTCAATGTTGTGTTTGATATTTGAATCTGATTCTCCTTTTGTGTAAACAATCCTATTGCTGAAAATGTAGGGTGTGTCAAATTTAGAAAATCTTTTTGTTCTGATTTCTTTCTTTTTGGGATATCTGGCTAAATCGCAGTCTCTGTAAATATTGTTCACTATATTGTACTCAGAGAAAGTCTTTGAAGTGTGTGCAGGAATGCAAACAATTTCTTCTTCCTTGAATGTAACCCCCTGGCTGGATGAACTGCTAACGGTCGTTTTTTTACTTCCTTGTAAAAGATTCCAGAAACTATTGAAGCCTGTATAGCCGGCCGCACTTACAGAATGCGAGCTGGATAGTCTGTTGTCATTGGAGTTTGAGAATGTTCGATCTTGAAAATAGTTATGAGCTATTCCGTTTTGAATAAAGAATGTTTCTTTCATGTTAACGTAAATGTTTTGGTCAGTTTTATTATGAAAGATAAAACCGAAGTTACCACCGTTGTCCCAAAGATTGTAGGTTATTGTGTAGTCTTGATTTTCACTTATCAGCCTATCGTTGATTGTGTTACTGGTTGGGTCGGCTTGATAAATCTGATAAAAATTACGAGCACATGAGGTGCATGACAAGGCTATAATTGTAGCCATGAAAAAAATACTTTTTGTTTTCATAAAATTGGTTTTTAAAAATGTGTGTGTTTTTTTTGTTTGCAAAAGTAGTTAATTATACCAAGTTTACACTATGATATCTTTTCTTTCTTCCCTTTCTGTTTGGAAAGCGGGTTTTAGTCCTTCTCTTTTTAGTAAATGAATCAGCCCGTCGAAGCATTCTTTGAAATCAACATCGTTTAAGTCTTTAAGGACGAGTTCGGCTACACCGTTTGAAAAGATAACGTGCCCCATATGGTAGATGTCGGTTAGATCGTGTTCTCGTTGCTCTGGGTTTGTTATATTTTCGGGGAAGGCGTAGGGAGTGATAATATGAATCAGCTCGAAGTGCTTGATTCTGTTTTTGTTTACCCTAATAGGGTGACGGATGGGGAGAATAGTGAAACGGTAATCTTTGTAGGTGCCTGTGAATACGAAGTCTTCGCTGAGGGTAAACTGCTGTTGGTGTAGGAAATCAAACAGGGGTGAGTGGAGGTATTTGATTCTCTTTTTTCTGTTGAAGTACTCTTCGCCCAGGAATCCGATTCCAAAAATGAAGATGATAAAAGCCCAGACACCAAAAGCGTAGGCAAAGGAAATCCAGATGTTGTTATTGGCCACGGAGAAAAGAAAAGTAGCGACAGCAAAGAACATACCTCCGTTGATAGCGGGTTTGCGGTAGTCATTGTAAACTCCTTTGCGGATGATGGGGACTTTGTTCATTTGGTATAGGTATAAGGAAGAGCGCCGTGTTGGGCGCTCTTTTATTGTTTGTAGTTGAATTACTCTCTAAAACCTTTGCGAGGCGAGTTTGTCAATCGCTTCGTTGTACTCTTGGATAATTTCTTCAACAACCGCTCCTGCGGGCTCAATCTCTTTGACGATGGAGGCGATTTGTCCTATTTCGAGTTCTCCCTCCACAAGGTCGCCTTCGAAGATTCCTTTCTTGGCGCGTC
>CAYFUQ010000119.1:0-3516 GCA_964346415.1 uncultured Proteiniphilum sp. | reverse complement strand
CTGTCCTTCATTTCCAAAGACTCTCTTCTAAGCACCTCAAGTCGCTTCAGAAGAGCCACATGAGTAGTTTCACCCTTGCACGGAGTTATTGCTTCTGAAATAAGAGTCATAGCCTTAAAGTTTTAGCTTGTTAATAATCTATTTTGTCATATAATAGCTGAGCTTCACATTGAGTTCCTCAGCCTTCCTTTCATATTTACGCGCCAGTTCCTTATCGTGTCTCACTATAGAAAATGAAAGAGGAGCATTGGCAGGTCTAAACACCAGTTCTGTAACAGACTTGTCAGCAAGAATCTCCTCCTTGATAATCTCTTTAATTGCCTCAATGTTTTGCGGATGGTTGCAACGCTTTATTCGCCCCGTAGCATCCAGATTAGTGGGCGCAAGCAATAACCTGCGGTAATATTTATCCTCAAAAACAGTATCGAGGTCCAATCCAAAAGCAGGAAGTATTTCATCAATCAGAAATCTCATCTCTCTCCTCTTATGTATCATTCCACCCAAAGCTGCACGAACAGCCCTGTCGTTAGCGGCAGATAGCAAATCAATTTTAAGCCCCACATACTCTGTTGCAACTGTAGCGATAGCAGTTATCACAGCCATCCGCTGAGTTTCTCTGCTCGCATTTCGGGCAACCTGCTCCTGTTCAAAATCGGAAGAAAAAGTAATATCGGCATCACTCACCGCCAGCTCCCAGTCTCTCGCTCTTCGCTCATGTCCGGGATATGCAATCTTATCAAGAGGGTCAGACGCCTCCATTAAAAACTCACTCTGCTCCACAGCATCATCAGCAGAAAGCTTAAATAGTAAGTTCCTTCGCTCACTCTCAATGTTAAAGTCCAGCATATCCTCACTTCGCCCGGCAAGCTCAAAGAGATTCTCATAAGCCCCTATAGCCTTCACCCGATGCTTATTAACCCTGATAGCATCATAGGCAGTGTTATACTGAGCCACAAACTCCACCGGTGTTATTTGCTGCCGCTCCTCTATCTCCTCCACTGTCAGGTCGTTGGTTTGTGCCAAAGCTATCTTGCCAAACAGATCAATGTAACGCTTACCATACCCCCCTGCATCATATCCTGAAATAAAATCAGTAATATCCCTTGCCGAACGGGCAAAGCTTGTAAGCTCCTCCTTAAACTTATCTATCTCAGCATTTATCTGAGGATTGTCACACGGAAAAGAATCAAACGCATCGATATATGCTTTTAACGTACTTCTTACTATTTCATCCATTGTAGAATTGCTTAATTGTTTATTCTAACTTCTATCTTCTAACTCCTAACTTCTATCTCAATATACTCATAATCGCCCTCTGCTGTAGCAGGAGCCACACTCATTGCCGAAGCACTGCGATAGCGCGGCAACTCTGTCTTTGCCACAGAGCGGCGGCGGGCTTCATCTTGCTTTATTGCATTAAAAGCCTCATCAATTTCACCAGAATCTTTAGTCGGCAACCCCTGAAGCCTGCCTGCAGACAGCATCTCAACCCCCCTTACAAAGCCTTCAAGAAACTTATCAGAGCAAGCGAAGTAACTCCTAAATGCTTTTTGAAACACCACATCCTCAAAATCACGCCCTTCTTTCCTCCACTCAGCCAAAGCAACACCCACATTCGGCGGCACCTCATTCTTTATCCTAAAATGAAGATAATCATTGAAACAAGCCAGCAGTCGCTCCACAGTTTTGGCATAACGCACATTAGCCTGCTTCACATCATCATAGAATCCGGTCATGTAAGCATTGTCAGGATTAGCATCAATATCATCCAGCACACGGCGATAAATGGCAGCATGCTCCTCAAGACCATTATCTGTGGCAGCCCGATGATGAGCCTCCACTTTGTCAGTTATAAGCGCAATGCCGGGCAGTTTGTTGTAACCTTCGTTTTGAAGCCTGACAGTCATCTCCGCCACCGAATCGCACTCATCGGCCAGGGCACGTATGCTTCGATACGCCTTAGCCTGATGACGACCATATGGTGAAGATTCAAACTTCTCCACCATCAGGTCGTACATTATTTTCACTTTCTCAATCATCATTTCATCTTCTGCGCCCCATATCCACTCAGTGCCCCAAACAAGTCACTGCCTTTATCAGCAGGATATCCATTAGCATACATCGACACGGAGTAACTGGATGTGCCTCGCTGATTCATTCCCAAAGCTGAGCGGAAAATATTTTCTGAAGAATTGGGATTGAAGCTGCTAGCAGAGCTACCCTCCTGGCTCAAAAATCCTTTTAGATAGGCACTATCGATATGCTTTGTGAGAGTTTTAATATCAGCCTCGCTCATTTCACTATTGTTTTCATATTTATGCAACTGCTCTACATCCTCAAACTGACGTGAGAAAATGCGCATAAATTTACCGCCTCCGGAAGGGAGGGCAATGTCTGCTTCAATATTGGCAAAGAAGAAGTTGTTCCAGGCTGAAGTTTTGCGCTCTGCCTCTTTGTTTCTGTCAGCATCGATATAAGTGCGGTCGAGTGCAGCAAAATCAGTACAGCCAAAAATATTATTATAAACATTGGCATTCACACCGGTCATATAGCGGAATCCGTAGCCCATATCTTTCAGAGTAGGATCGGGGTCGCGGCGCCAGGAAAAGAGTACCGTGTTGTGATGAAAATCAACCGATACTTCACTCACATTTTTGTTCATACTTCGCACCTCGCAGGCGGCCATTCGGTTGGCAAGAAATACATTGTTATAAATATCGAAATGTCCACCAATATTCCCCATCTGAATACCGAAATGACAGCCGTTCATCAGCACACAATTTCGAATGGTAACCTGCCCTTCCACGTCACCATGAATCAACTGTCCCGAAACAGAGGTAGGTGCCCGCATGGTGGGTATTCTGGAGTCATATCCGGGAGGTACCATCATACCAGTTTCACAACCCTCGGGTGTGCCTGTGTGACGATTTTCAGGATCATTAATACGATATCGGTTCATAAAACCCTTGTCAAGAATAAATCCATCAATAAGAACAATGCCATCTCTTTTTCCACGTACGTAAATATCCAACAGTCCATGATTGGCATTTGTGCCACCGGCATCAGCCGGAGGCTGAATCATAGTTCTGTACTTTATGGGGTCGCGCTCCGAAAAGTCGTCAGAGTACCCACCCACAATTGATACATACTTCTTTATTTCTATATACCCCCTATCCAGATTACCAAGATAGTTGCCCTGTGCCACCTGAATCAAAGCCCCCTCAGGCGCATCATTCACCGCCTTTTGAATATCCTTCAGCGGAGAGCTTTTACTACCATCGTTGCGGTTGCTGCCACTTGCTGCCGACACATATATAGTCTTTGTTGCCTTTGGCAATGCACTACCCAGCACACTCTTTGTGCTACTATTAGAGTCTCCCGATGCACTCTGGCTTGTTTCGGGCGCATTCTCATCAACCACTTTTTCGATCTCGCTCTTCACAGCTTCTTTTGCCTTCTCCAGCAATCTCTTACCCAGTTGTGCCTGTGCCGGTACAACCAGCGCAAGCATCAGCA
>CAYFUQ010000118.1:0-3605 GCA_964346415.1 uncultured Proteiniphilum sp. | reverse complement strand
GGCTTCTGGTATTGGTGTACCGACCAATATATTGTACAAAGAGTTCTTTCGGGTAAAAATGAAAAAGGGTCTCGTCGTGGAACAATATTTGGTGCATATCTGAAATTGCTTCCCGTTTTCTTATTCCTTATTCCGGGCATGATTGCTTACGGTATTCATCAGAAATATGCTCTTGACGGAGGTGCTTTTTTACCAATATTAGAAAATGGAGTTGTTAATGCTGATGCTGCTTTCCCAACACTAGTGGCAAAATTATTGCCTGCGGGTGTGAAGGGACTGGTTGTGAGTGGTATTCTTGCGGCTTTGATGAGTTCATTGGCTTCATTGTTTAATTCATCTGCTTCATTGTTTACCATTGACTTTTACAAGCGATACAAGCCTGAAACTCCAGAGAAAAAACTGGTTGTAATCGGCCAATTGGCAACTGTTGTTATAGTAATTCTTGGTATTTTATGGATACCTATTATGAGAAGCATTGGTAACGTACTTTATGAATATCTGCAGGATGTTCAGTCTGTATTAGCTCCGGGAATTGCAGCTGCATTCTTATTGGGTATAACCTGGAAGAGAACTTCAGCCAAGGGTGGTATGTGGGGAATGCTCTCAGGTCTTATTATTGGCTTGACACGTTTAAGCGCCGGTGTATATTATAGTAATGTTGCTACTGCATCTGACTCAATATTTAAAACCGTGTTCTATGACACAAACTGGTTGTTCTTCTGTGGTTGGATGTTCCTGTTCTGTTTAGCTGTTATAGTTGTTGTTAGTTTATTTACCGAAGCTCCATCACCACAAAAAATTCAAGGCTTGGTTTTTGGTACCGAAACTGCCGAACAACGTGCAGCATCACGCGCAAGCTGGAATCACTGGGATGTTATTCACTCAGTAATCATCTTGGGAATCACCGCTGCATTCTACATCTATTTCTGGTAAAATAAATAAAACATTAAATTGAAATGTTAGATAAATTAAAACAAGAGGTTTTTAAAGCTAACCTTGATCTTGTAAAACATGGGTTGGTGATATTTACCTGGGGAAATGTGAGCGCAATTGATCGTGAGAGCGGATTGGTTGTAATTAAGCCATCAGGAGTTTCATATGATGATATGAAAGCTGAAGATATGGTAGTCGTGGACCTGGATGGAAATGTTGTTGAAGGAAATTTGAAGCCTTCTTCAGACACAGCAACACATATTGTTTTATACAAGGCATTCTCAAATATTCGAGGCATAGTGCACACACATTCAACATATGCTACTGCATGGGCACAGGCGGGAATTGATCTTCCTAATATTGGTACAACTCATGCCGACTATTTTAGCGATGCTATTCCCTGCACTCCTGATATGACTCAGACTGAGGTTGAGGGTGAGTATGAAGTGGAAACAGGAAACGTAATAGTGAAAAGGTTCGAAGGACTTAATCCGGATCATATACCCGGAGTGCTTGTTAAGAATCATGGACCTTTTTCATGGGGTACAAGTGCAGGTGATGCTGTTCACAATGCAGTGGTTATGGAACAGGTTGCGAAGATGGCACATATAGCATATAGCGTTAATCCTAATCTGACTATGAATGAGCATTTGATAACCAAGCACTTTTATAGAAAGCATGGTCCTGGGGCATATTATGGACAATAAAATAAAAACAAAAATAAAAATTTAATATTATGGCATTTAAAGATTTTGAAGTATGGTTTGTAACCGGTGCACAGTTGTTGTACGGTGGAGATGCAGTGATTGCAGTTGATAGTCACTCAAATGAAATGGTAAAGGGATTGAACGAATCAGGAAATCTCCCTGTGAAAGTAGTATATAAAGGTACAGTTAACTCATCGGCAGAAGTGAGCAAAGCTTTTACTGATGCTAATAGCGATGATAAGTGTATTGGAGTAATTACCTGGATGCACACCTTTTCTCCGGCAAAGATGTGGATTCATGGTCTGCAAATTTTAAATAAACCTCTACTTCATTTTCATACGCAATTTAATAAAGAAATTCCATGGAGCGAGATGGATATGGATTTTATGAATCTAAATCAATCAGCTCATGGTGACCGCGAATTTGGTCACATGGTATCTCGTATGCGCAAAAATCGTAAAGTTGTCGTAGGTCATTGGGCCGATGAGGCAGCGCAGTCGAAGATTGCCGATTGGATGCGTGTATGCGCAGGTTGGGCTGATTCGCAAAATATGCTGATTATTCGTTTTGGCGACAATATGAATAATGTTGCCGTTACGGATGGAGACAAGGTTGAGGCTGAACTACGATTGGGATACCACGTGGATAATGCTCCCATTGCAACTTTGGTGCCTTATGTAGAGGCTGTTACGCAAGAAGAGATTGATGCGCTCATTGCAGAATATGAAAAAATTTACGACTTTGCCGATGATTGCAAAAAAGGAACGGAAAAGCATCAACATGTTCGTAATGCAGCTGCGCAAGAAATAGGACTCCGCCGTTTCTTGGTGGATAAGGGAGCGAAAGCATTCACCACAAGTTTCAACGAGTTGGAAGGCATGACTCAGCTAATGGGCTTCGCTTCTCAACGACTGATGGCCGAAGGATACGGTTTTGGTGCTGAAGGAGATTGGAAAACGGCGGCGCTTGTGCGCACGATGTGGGTTATGGGGCAGGGGCTGCCCGGAGGACAGTCGTTCCTTGAAGATTACACGTTGAACTTTGACGGCGAAAACAGCACGATCTTGCAATCGCACATGCTTGAAATCAATCCGGATATTACCGGTACCAAGCCGCGTATCGAAGTGCACTTCCTCGGAATCGGCGATGCAGGAACTTGTGCGAGATTAGTGTTCCAGGCTCACAAAGGAAAAGGAGTGGCTGCAACCATCGTTGACATGGGAAATCGCTTCCGCATGATTGTGAACGAAGTGGATGTTATTGAGCCAAAACCGCTTCCTAAACTGCCGGTTGCCTGCGCATTGTGGAAACCGATGCCCAACCTCGAAGTGGGAGCAGGTGCATGGATTTTGGCAGGTGGAACACATCACTCAAGTTTCAGTTTTTCACTGACCTCCGAAATGTTAGAAGATTATGCCGAAATTGCAGGAATAGAAATGGTTATCATTGATGAAAACACCACAATCTCTGAATTTAAAAAAGAACTTCGTTTAAATGAAGTATATTATTTATTAAATAAAGCATTAGTATAATGACAGACAAATATGTTATAGGATTAGATTACGGAAGTGACTCTGTTCGTGCTCTTGTCATAAATGCACGAACGGGTGAGGAACTCGGGCTTTCTGTAAAATATTATCCCAGATGGATGGAAGGAAAATATTGCGATCCGCTCATCAATCAGTACAGGCAGCATCCGCTTGACTATGTTGAGGTATTGGAAGCATCTGTAAAAGAGGCAATCGCTTTATCTCCTGCCGGTGTTGCAGAAAACGTGGTTGGTATCGCTTTTGATACAACAGGAAGTACACCTGTTTTCGTGAATGAAGAAGGAACTCCATTGGCGTTACTGCCTGAATTTGCCGAAAACCCGAATGCCATGTTTGTGCTCTGGAAAGATCATACATCTGTTCAGGAAGCAGCAGAAATCAACGAATTGGCAAAAAAATGGGAAATTGACTATAC
>CAYFUQ010000117.1:0-3635 GCA_964346415.1 uncultured Proteiniphilum sp. | reverse complement strand
AATTTCTTTCATACATTTGTAATGAATTTAGTTTACCTGATTCAGGTCGGTTAGTAAATTAATTTCCTTTTTTAGTTCAATCGGGCAATGTGGCAGCATTGTCCGATTTCTTTTTTAGTGAATTTAGTTTTCAATTAGTTAGGTCAGTTACTTATTATCATAGGCTTCTGTTTTTTTGCTAATAAATATTTTATTGTTTTCTCTCAGATATTCGGTAGATGTCAATCTTGATATAGAGGTCATCACGCTGTCCAGATTGTTTGACAGGAACAGCTTGCCCGAGAATGTATTCTCGTTGAGCGTCACATCGGTAGCCTTCTCAAACTGCACGTTGTAGTATCTGCCCACCCGTTTCAGAATCTCGGTCATCGACGTGCTGTTCAGTTCCAGCACACCATCTTTCCAGCTTATATACTGCGACACATCCACAGTTTCTTTCGAAACAGTGCGGTCGGTTATTTCCAGTTTTTCATTGGGCACCAGTGATGTGCGGCTGCTTCCGCTGTTCACATCCACCTTGCCGTTTACCAGCACCACGGTTTTCATACCATCTTCGCCGTAGGCCGAAAGGTTGAACGAAGTGCCCGTTACCAACACCTGCATATCGCCCGTGTTCACCACAAAAGGCTTGCCGGCGTTGTGAGCCACATCGATATAAATTTCACCGTCCACATATATTTCGCGTGTCTTGCCGTTAAACTCCGTTGGGAAATCGAGCTGCGTACCCGAGTTGAGCCACACCTTCGACCCGTCGGCAAGCGTCAGGTTAGAGCGTTTTCCGTAGGGCACCATCAGTTTGTTCAGATCCGTCTTGGCCAAAGTCAGTTCGGTAGTCGAAGCCGAGCTGTCGGTCACCACCGCCCTGCCATCCTCCGTCAGTCCGATATGCGATTTGTCGGTCAGCTTTATTTTTTCACCGTTGGTGATAATATATACATCCTCATCCGGCAATGTCTGCCCCACAATTCTCTCGTCGCCCATTAGCGACAGGTCGCTTTTGCTTTGCGTCACATACAATATTGATAAAAAAGCTATAGCCAGCACAGCCGCCACGGCGCCCGCCTGCAGTATCACTCTCTTCGTGTTGTGAAATCTGATTCTTTTTCTGATTTTGCTAAACAGAGCTTGTTTCTCCAGATCGGAAACAGGGTAGTGGTTTAGCTTCACCTTCCCAAATTGTGCAACTGCCTCGTCAATAATCTTTTTCAGTTGCGGATTATCTTCTCTCAGGGCGTTCCAGTATTCGTCCAGCTCTTCTGTCCTAAAGAGCTGCCATTTGATAAACTGCTCGTCCTGAAGCAGGTCTTCTGTTTTTTGGTATGTCTGATTATTGTTGTCCACAGTGATGCGTTTAATTATATAACGAATCACTTATTGTTTCGTGGACACATATAAGTAAAAAAATAAAAATTTAACAATGTTAAATTAAATCGGTCAACATTTGTATCAACAAAATCACCATCGCTTTGTCCTGATAGTCGCCCTCCGAAGCCTTCTCCCTCAGTTTTTTCATGGCCCTGTAGAGCAGCTTGCGTGCCGACTCCTCGTTAATGTTCATTATCTCGGCAATCTGTTTGTGCGGCAGTCCCACGGCATACCTCAGATACACCGCCTCGCGCTGGTTGGCAGTGATATGACTCAGCAGCCTGTTCACCTTGCCCTTCACCGCAGCAGTAGTTTCGCTGTCTATAATATCATCCAGCACCGTCACCTCCAGTTTGAAAGTGTCCTCCATATTCTCCAGGCTGTCGCTCCCCCGCTGAGTGCGTGTCATATCTATAAGCCTGTTTTTGAACGACCTGAATATATAAGCCGTAATGTTTGCCACATCCGTAAGGCTCTTGCGCGACACATACAGTTTCACAAACACATCCTGAATGGCATCCCTGCAACTCTCCCTTTCGAAGCCCATGCTCACGCCATAGGCATACAGCTCATCTATGTGATGATTATATATCACAGAAAACGAAGCACTATCGTCCCTCTTCGAAAAATTATCCCAATGTTGCTCTACCGAATTCATCTTGTCTTTTAGCGGGCCTTCCGTTTTTCAAAATACAAATTGGGGATATATACACGCGCTCCCTTTGTGAGAGTAATATATAATATCCTTTAATACAAAATTAGTTTAAAAAGTGAGTAATACCAAATAAAGGAAGTTGATTTGAAGAAGAAAAAAATGGGGAATTATGAAAACTATATAGTAAGTAATAATCATTTTGAATCTTATTTTACTCTGTTTGTGTTAAATAAGCTCCCTTTTAATAAACTTTACATGTGTGAATTGTGATAATAGATTAAAGGTCTGTATTTTTGCAGTCCAATTTACGATAAAAGATCATTGACAAAACAAATAACGCTTATAGAGATATAAGTGGTATGAAAAAGAATAGGAGAATGACTTTCATCTGTCAGTCTGTAGGTTTACCGCCCATACTTGGTTACGGTAACAGCAAACAGCCGTGTGTGTCACAGGATTAAATCCTGTTTTTAAGTCATCCCCTCTATTCTGTCTTTGCCTTAGCCGTTTATGCAGTGTCGTCAAACAAACAAAAACGAGCTATGGGCTTACGGCTACATCTCAGAGTCAAGCTCAGAGTCTGCACCGTTTGCAGATAAATCTGCGCCGGTGAGATCGTCCGTATCGGTTAATTCATCAGGGCCGGGTATATTATAAATGCCCGGCTCAATGATTTCACCGGTTGGAACATCCTGTCCTTGGGTTTCCATTTCTCCTTCAGGAGCTTCAGCTCCATCCAAATCAACATTCTTCCTTTTGGCGCTTAGGGTCCTTCTGAGCGATACCTTTGCTTTCGCGCTTGTCATATATCCCCGTAGTTCGAGGCACAAGTTGTGGTATTCTGCTCTGCTTGGGTGACCCTCAGAGTTGGCAATGCCTGCAAGCGTGTTTAACATGATTTCCATATCATGGTTGCATTTCTCTCTGGGTAGTTCCATGCTGACCGGCTTGGTTTTTATATCTTGAGTTCTCTCGATATCCATACCTTCGATCTCTTTTGTCAGCTCCACGATTTTTTCAAATCGTTCAATCACATGTATTTGCTCCAGTGCAGCCAGAAGCTCCGGACTTTTTTGCACTTCGGCGTTCAAACGGTTCACCATACCGGTCTGACCTTCCACCCTTGGCTTGCTTATCAGTTTACGCTCATGTCGTATCCAAATATAAACCATTCGGGCTGCTTTCCTTTTCGCTTCCGTCTCGGCATATAGTTCGCTTTTTATTGCGTAACTAAGTCCCATGATCATCAGGCGTCGCTCTTCTCCGAGCTGTCCCATCAGTTCTGTGTTGCCGTGGAAGTTGGTTCTGGTAGCAATGGCGGTTATTCCGTCAAGGTGCCTTTTTGCTCTTCCCACATCATCTAATACGTGGGGTTCCTCAAAAGATGCATTGTCTAACCTCTTGAAAATTTTACTGACTAAAGTGTCATACTCTTCGTTGTTGACAATATTAAAAACGTTTCGATCAAATTTTATTTTCTTCATATTACGAAAAATTTAAGTTATAAAAAATGTCGAGCATACTTTTGAGACAGAGACACACACGCTTGTATCCTCTACTGACAACAAAGATAATACATTGATTTCATATAAAACAAACTTCCCGCAATAAAATT
>CAYFUQ010000116.1:0-3665 GCA_964346415.1 uncultured Proteiniphilum sp. | reverse complement strand
CTCAGAATGTATCTTCCACCAGAATAAGGATTAAGACTACGAAAAGGAACAAAGAATCTCTGAATGTTTTCTCAGAATGTATCTTCCACCAGAATAAGGATTAAGATATTTTTATCAATTATATTATTGTATAATAAATGAATCTTGAAGTTCTGAGCATAAATGCTATACATTTTTATTTAAATGCTGCAAAATGCCGCTTAAGTGTTTATTATATGTGATTCTTCATTAGTTCATATATTTATTTTTATTATCTTTAGATTCTTAATTTGATAGTTAGTTTCAGTATTACATTTACATTAATTGTAATATTATCATTTATATAAAATATCATGTGTAGACAGCTTTAAAACGAGTAATTTAATATATCATGGAATTAGTTATTAATACTTTCGGCACTTCACTCAGCCGTGATAATGAGGCATTTCAAATTGTTCATAAGGATGGTAAACAACGTGTGCCGGCACAAGGAATAAAATCTATTCAAATAAGTAGAGGGGCACAAATTACAAGTGATGCCGTACTGCTTGCTATTGAAAATGAAATTGAGGTTCTTTTTATGGATAGAACCGGAAAGCCTATAGGGAGGATATGGAGTCCAAAATATGGTTCTATCTCAACAATTCGTAAAGGTCAGTTGGCATTTTCATTTTCAAATGAGGCGGTTAAGTGGATACGTGATTTGATAAGACAAAAGATTGAAAATCAGCAGGCGTTATTGATTATGATGAAAGCTGATGATGATGCGACACAGAGAAAAGTACAAAGGGCAATTAGAAGGCTTGATGATTATGGTGTTAAAATCTCACAATTAGAGGGGGATATAGTATCGGATATAGCTGCAAATCTCAGAGGATGGGAGGGAGTGGCTTCCAATATTTACTTCGAAGCCTTAAATATGTTTATTCCTGAACATTATAAATTTGCGAAACGAAGCCAACATCCGGCAATGGATGTGGTAAACTCATTACTTAATTATGGGTATGGTCTTTTATATGCAAAAATTGAAGGTGCATTGATTCGTGCCGGTATTGACCCATATATTGGAGTTTTTCACAGGGATGATTATAACAGACCGGTTTTGGTTTATGATGTCATTGAGCTTTATCGTGTATGGATAGATTATGTTGTGGTAAGTCTGGTTGCCCAGGAAGTTGTGACCGATGATTATTATTCGGTTAGAGAGGATGGTTCATATTGGCTTGAGGGGTTGGGAAGAAGAGTTCTAATTCAATCTGTTAATGACTACTTTGGTGAGATTATAACAGTGTCGGGTGTTTCCAGGAGCAGAGAAAACCAAATAGCTTTGTATGCACAGAATCTGGCACAAAAATTTAAAAAATTCAATTGATTATGATATCAGCAGGAAAAAGTGTGATGATGAAAGATGATCCGCTTTCGAAGATAAAGCCGGAGTACCTTTACCATAAACTTATTAATCCGGATGCACATGTTGAGTCGCTTATTCGCCAATTGCGTATAGTAAGGCTGCTGGATTCAAAACAATACAGTAAGTTGAAAAGAAATCTGCCTTATGTTGTATGCGGAGTTTTTAATCCGCCATTCAGGCGAACAGAAGGTTTTGCTTACACTCAATACTTTATTATAGATATTGATAATGTTACTGAAAAAGAAATACAGATAGAGTCTCTTAGAGAGCGCTTACAATCTGACACGAGAGTTATGCTCTGTTTTTTGTCACCAGGGGAAGATGGGCTGAAATTGTTGTTTAAACTGAAAGAACGTTGTTATGATTCAGGCGTTTACTCTGTGTTTTATAAGATGTTTGTTAAGAAGTTCTCAGCGCAATATAATCTTGATCAGGTTGTGGATGCCAGAACAAGCGATGTAACAAGGGCTTGCTTTGTAAGTGTTGACCGAAATAGTTATTATAATCCCGAAGCTGAAGTGGTGGATATGGAGACTATAATTAATACAGAAAATACCTCGGAATTATTCTTTTACCAGAAAGAATTGCAAACAGATGAGCTTTTCCAAACGACTGGCAAAGACGAAACAGACAAGGGTACAGCAGATGATGAAGCTATGAGTAAAATTAAGGCAATGTTAAACCCAAATCTAAAATCCAAAATTGATAAAAAGGAGGCATATGTACCCAATGAATTAAACTTGTTAATGGAAAGCTTGCTCCCGTATCTGGGAGAGTCGGGTATATCTGTAACTGATGTAATAAACATTCATTATGGAAAGAAGCTTAGGATGAAAGTTGGTTTTAAAGAAGCTGAAATCAATATTTTTTACGGAAGTAAAGGTTATTCCGTGGTGCAATCTCCAAGAAGAGGAGTTAATGAAGAACTAAATGGGGTTTGTGCACAGCTAATTAGTCAGTTCCTTTATCAATAGAAATAAAAAGCAGAGATATTATGCCAAGAAAGAAGAAGGAACCTCCGAGTTTTGTGGAAATAATGAGGAAGCTTAACAAAGCGGGGATTAGAGGTTCGCCTCAACCAAACAGGACCGTATATGGAAATGATGAGTTGACAACCTTGGAGGCAAGAGTCGAGAATATTTTAGGATTGGTAAACAAAAGACAAAGACCGGCATCGAATATGATATTTTTTGTAATGTATGACATACAGGATAATAAAGTGAGAGCGCAGGTACATAAATATTTGCTGCGAATGGGATGTAACAGAGTGCAGCGCTCAGTTTTTCTGGCCGACCTTCCCAATTCCCAATATGACCAAATAAGATCGGATTTAACTGAAGTACAAGCTACTTATGATAATGATGACAGCATTCTTATAGTGCCTATTTCAACCGACTATCTGACTGCAATGAAAATTATTGGGCAAACAATAGATATAGATGTAATTACCCAACGCAAAAACACATTGTTCTTTTGAGATTTTAAATTATGGAACTGCAATTCAATATTAAAAAAATGATAGAGCAGAAACAATTCAAAAAAGCTTTATCTTATTTTAAAGAGCATAAAAAAGACTATACAAAAGAAGAAATAGGCTCTAATGTTTACCTAGCTGCTAATATACTTCAATGTTTGAGAATGACGAAGGAGTGGGGTGCAGGTGAAAGTTATTTGAATATATATGAGATTAAGATTGATTCCGGTACTTCTGAACGTATAATTACTGCATTGTCGTTGTTGAGATATGACTGGTATAAGAACCTAGTTGCCGAAGAAAGATCGGTTGAAAAAGTTTTAGATAGCTTAATCTACATATTGCCATTATTGAGAAACATAGGTAGCCAGTTTTCTATCAATTTATACAACACTATAGTTTCTAGAATTTTAAAAACAGAATCAAAAAGAAGTCAGGTGAATTGGAATTTGATTAAAAACTTTTGTGAGAGTGTTGATTCACATCTGCTAAATACAGAACCATTTATAATTAATATAGAACGAAAAGGAGAAATGAGATCGAGCGAGTTGCCTTCACTTTTGGAAGTATGGTATTCGCAATATAGCAAATCTCTCTATATAACAGAGAACTACGATAAATGCATAGCTGTTTCAGAAGAAGCTATAGAAAAAATAAATAGGATGCATTTTTCAAACGAAATATGGTTTGCAAGGCGCATTGCTCAATCATTTAAAGCGTTGGGAAATATTGAACTTGCAATTGAAAAGTTTGAAAAGCTATTACTAATTAAACACGATTGGTTCTTATTGGCAGAGATGT
>CAYFUQ010000115.1:0-3831 GCA_964346415.1 uncultured Proteiniphilum sp. | reverse complement strand
CCAACTGGCAGCACCTGCTTCGTCGCTCAGACCCACAAACCATGAACGACGTTCTTGCGTAAGAATTCGCTTTACATCGTAGTCGTAGTTCATCACCGAGGGAGAACGCTTGAATGGGTCATCTTCATTTTCATACCATTGCTCGGTGGTAAGGAAATTACCCAAGTCGGCTACAACCTGTTCTTGAGATTTTATCACCCTATAGCTTACTGTCTGCTCTAGGTTGTCTGCATATTTTATGGTAACTCTGGCACGTCCCCATTCATTGCCCGTCACCTCATACTCAACCCAATTGTTAGGTGTTGCGCCAACATATTTTAAATTAAGTGCATCGGCGGGATAAACAGTTATCTGCTGAACCTCTTTGGGATATTTCAAGAACAATTTCCCTTTTTCATTCATTGGCAACACATAGCCGGGTAGTCCCACCGCTACTGGTCTTTCCTGTCTTATTAGTTCATCTTCAATTTCTCTGATTGATGGTGCAAGAACGAATTTGAGAGCATAACTTCTTTTTTCGCCCGGCTTCAACGAAACGCTTGTTGGTTCATTCCACTGCTCAGCTCCCTTCCAGGTTGTTTCGGCAAAGGCTTTGCTGTGTATCAACCACTCGTGAAAGCCCTCAAACACAACACCTTTTGGAGTTGGGTCGTCGTTCAGCGGGCTGTAAGCTTCGAATGATGCATTTTCGTGTGGCAATACCAACAGGGTTGCTCCCTTGCCATTAAGGCGGTTTACCTGCAGGTATCCCGCATCTTTACCTATATAAGGATCAAAGAACACATTATCGTGATGTGCTTCATCTAAACTCTTCCCTTCCAATATATTATTAAATATCATTGGTATGCCAAGTGCTCCAATTTCTACTTCAGATGGACCACTATTGGCTATTTCAAAACGCAAAACCAAATCTCCATTGTCTGTTTCCCAGTATCTAAACAAGCTCAATGGGAACTCAGAAGGAAGCGTATTACCTAGGTCTGCAGCAGATAATTGCCCTTCTTTTACATTTACACTCTCAATCGGCTTGCGCTGATATGCAGTTGAATACTTCTTCCATTCACTATCTCCTGACTTTCTAACTGATATATTGATATCCCCTAGTTGGTATAAGCCATCTCTGTCTCTTTGGCTAATTCTGTCAGAGGGCGTATAATCGAATGATGAATCGGAATGAGGTGTTAAGTGTTTCACAGTTTGCGAAGCATTAACCAAACTAAGAGAGAAAGATTTTGTGGTAAACTTAGTATCTCCCTTATCAAGCATTAGGGTTGACGGCCTTTCAGCAATGCGGTCCCAAGGGGATTGTGCCTTAGACACGAAAGACAAACAAATAAAAGCAAGTAACAAATAGAATGATGTTGTTTTCATATTTATAATGATAAAGTTTATTTTAATTGCAACAGCATGTTTTTATTAGTGTATATATAACAACAATCAAAATTAGGCTATTATTTGTTTATTTTAGAAAAATATCCTATAAAAGAATGAAACAATTCTACAACAAGTTGTTTATCAAAAAAATTAGAATTTCAAAATGAATAGTGAATGATTAAATACCAATAGTTATAAAGCATATAACATGAGCTTGCTGAATAGTTGTAATAGTTTGTTGTTTAGTGCTATTCTTCATCTGTGCAAAGTTTGTAAGAAGAGAAACAATCACGTAATTTTGTAACACAGAAATGTAATTGTTATTATATGACAATTACTCGTCACAACAATTAATAATTTATTATTTCAATTAGCCATGACAAAAATTAAAACCAGCAACATCAGCTTATCAACGATTGTTTCAAAATGTAAGCTTCTCTGTATTATGTTTGGAATGTCCTTAGTAGTCTCATGCATTTCATGCAGCGACAATACTCCTGTAGTGGAAGATAAAACTGAAGACAAAAATAATGGCGACGATAATGTGGATAAACCGAATGAACCGGATAAAGATGATAATATAACACTCAAACCGGAAGATATTGAAGATTACCACAAAATTTATAAACCTCAGGAGTTTAAAGACATTGACTTCTTTAGTAAAGATGCCAAATGGTCATTTGTGCGAAGCAAACAATCTGAACATTTTATAGTCTTTTGGGAATTGGGCTTTGGTAATAATCCCAATGCTTACACAATTGCGAGCGATCTTAGAGTTGACATTGATGATATGTTGATAAAGCTAGAAGAGTTTTACGAAATGAATGTGAATAAGCTTGGATTTGCAGAAACCGGAATTGGGAAGTCAAATCTTGATAAGTATAAAATGCAGGTATATCTACACTACACAAGAGAATGGATGGCCTATGGTGCAGGATATGATGATGTGATAGGTGCAATATGGATTAGTCCCGGGACATGCAAACCCGTTGGCTCCACAATAGCGCATGAGATAGGACACAGTTTTCAATATCAGGTATATGTAGATTTGATAAACTATTATGGAGTTCCAAATGACTTCAAACGTGGATTCAGATATAACCCTATGGATGGAAATGGTAACGGATTTTGGGAACAATGTGCTCAATGGCAGGCTTTTCAAAATTATCCACAAGAAATATTTAATAACTACCACTTTGAAGTATATAGCAATAATTACCACAGAAATATTTGTCACGAGTATCATCGTTACGCAAGCTATTTTATACATTATCACTGGACAGATAAACACGGAATTGATTTTATAGGTAAACTATGGCGAGAAGCAGAATATCCCGAAGATCCAATAGAAGCCTATATGAGAATTAATAATTATTCTGTTGAAGAATTGAACGATGACTTATATGAAGCTGCGACAAGATTTGCAACATGGGATTATAACGCAATCAGGAGCTATGGTCAGAATTATATTGGCAAACTCACTTACAAGTTATATCAACTACCTGACGGATACTATCAGGTGTCGTATGACAAATGTCCCGGAACTACCGGATATAACATAATTCCTTTGAATGTTGGCAAAGCCGGCACAGTAATAACGACTGAATTTACGGGATTATTGCCTGGCTCTGCACTAGCTGATAGCGACCCCGGAGTATATATTGATTATGAAAAACAATATACAAAAAGGACTTATAACAATGGACAACAAGACAAAGCCGGATGGAGATATGGATATGTGGCATTACTGGAAAACGGTGAAAGAGTATATGGAGAAATGCATAAAGAGCACACAGGCAGTGTTTCATTCACAATACCGGAAAATTGTAAAAACTTGTGGTTTGTCGTAGTGGGAGCTCCTAGCTCATATATTGCCAACAAATGGGACGAAACTGAAAGCCAAGACAACCAGTGGCCTTATAAAGTAAAGTTTTCAAATACTGATATTTTGGGAAACATCAGTATAGATCCGGAAAGTAGCCCCGAAGACATAGCTCTGAGTTACAAAATATCGTTTGCTGCAGCAGATTCATACGATGGAACGAGTTTAATTTTAGGTGGAAGTGATGATATGAATGCCATTGCTCAGGCTTTAGTTATGCAACCTTCCGAAATTGCCGGTATAATCAGTGCCCCCGGCACTAACCCAACAGAAGGAAAAATTTCATTTGGAGCACTCTTGTCGGACAAAAGCATTGAATACAACACAACAGCTAATGGACACGGATTTTGGTTTAATAGCAATGGAAATGTGGTAACATGGGGTGAAAACAATGACAGTAAAATTTTCATTGAGTTTTATCCTGATAATTTTGAATTCAAAATTGGGCAGTTTCCCAATAAATCTAAGCCGGGTGACAAATTCAAGATTACAAACGTGCTGGTTTATACCAAAAACAACCAACAATATACTGTTAGTTTATCTTTTGAGATAACACTAAGCTAATAACACAAAGT
>CAYFUQ010000114.1:0-3906 GCA_964346415.1 uncultured Proteiniphilum sp. | reverse complement strand
AAACAGTGCTTGTTTCATTGTTATTTTACGATTTCAGTTCCGTTGCAAAGATAAGTGTTTTTCCCTTTCATGAAAACAGAATTGAAACAGAATCGTAACACTTTATTCCTTGGAGGTCCATTTCTTTCTCTACATCTTTGACTAACTATAAGCACCTGACTTTAAGTATAATATAAAAAGTAAGGTAAAAGTAATATGAAATATTAGGAAATAACAAGCTGTTTTAGCACTTTTGTAATCGAGAGAATTGAATACCAAACTCCTTCATTTTAAGAAGGTGTAATTATTATCAATTTAAATTTTAAAAACATGAAGAAAAAATTATTATCGGGCATATTTGCCCTCGCACTCCTTGCAACCGCAGGTTACGGAGTGAACAAAAGTACGAAAAGTGATGCGGGATTAAGTGATTTGGCATTGAGTAATATGGAAGCGTTGGCTACAGGTGAATCTTCAGACTGTCCTAATGGATGTTTAGATGCACCAGGATTATGTTATTGCAAACATTGGCTACCTTTTGAAGAAAAAATTTGGTAACATTCAATACTCGCTAAAGAAATAAATTCATAGAAGGGAATAATTCCCTTCTATGAATTTATTTCTTTCGAACTACAAAGTATTACGATATAAGGATTTTTCAATAAAGATGAAACTATGTTACTATGCTTTTAATACTAAAAAATAATCATAGATTTTGGATGAAAAATTATTTTCACACACTTAATAATTTTAGAAAAAGAAACTAAGAATAATAATACCTAGTATGTTTTACGTTTTACAAAGGTAATTGTAAAATATGAGATTAATATTCCCAGAGATTAAGGTGTCTGATAGTAGAAGCCTAGCTTTATTGCGCTATAACTATTTTTCTATATTGAAAATATAAAGACTAAATCATATGAAAAAAAAAACATTTAATACTCGCTTTAAGTTAAAATATTCCATCTTTCTATTTATATTTGCTTTCGCAGTTCACAACTGCAAAAAACACTCTGAAACAGAGAAATACAACAATAGCCGACAGAATATTGTTAATATACACAATCTGCTCGAAGAGATACAATTCGATGATATATATTTTAGTAATTTCGCTAAAATATATCCAATAGACAATTACTTAATTATTAGTGATTATAAATCATTGACAAATCATATTTATTTGTTCGACAAAATCAATTTTAAATTATTCGCAGAAACGGCTCCTCATGGACAAGGCCCAAATGAAATTGCCAATTTAGGGCATATTGCAGTAAATGAGCAGGAAACCGTTTTTTATGTTACAGATCATGGAAAACAAAAGATATTTGCCTATAATTTAGATAGCGTTATTATGAATCCTTCTTATAAGCCAACCGTAAGATCAAATATTAAGGAGCATCAATTTCCTAACGAATATACCTTTATAAATGACTCTATTTGTTTCGGAACAATAATGGAACCCACTGGTAACTCAGGATTTGATATAATAACAGCTAAATGGAATATCAATTCAGGAGAAATTTTCCCAATGGAATATAAACACCCTGCTATTAAAAGGAAACGTATTTCATATGCTTTTTCGAAAGAACAAGAGATATATGTTGAATTTTACAATTATCATGATCTTTTTACGATATGCGATTTAGATGGACATTTGAAATATAATATCTATGGAAAAAAATGGGATAATAGGATGTCAAATGAAACAAGATATTTCGGCAATGTTGCTATTTGTAATGATGTGATAATTGCATCTTATTCCGGAAAAAGTAGATTATCTGGCAATTCACTTCCTAGTGAATTTTTAGTATTCGATATAAATGGTGATTATATAAAAACATTGGAAATAGGATATAATATAGTGGGATTTTGTTATGATAGACTCACAAATAGGGTTATCCTTCATTTAGACGATGCAATGCAATTCGCTTATATAGATTTGACCAAATTATAAAATAATTCATTGGTTGTCGTCATTGAGAGTAAGAATAATAAAAACAGTGCTTGTTTCGAACTCTTCCTTTTCATGAAATCAGAATTGAGACAGAATCTTAATAGTTCATTCCTTGAAGATCCATTTCTTTCTTTACATCTCTCGATAATTATAAACACCTAATTTTAAGCACAATATGAAAAGCAAGGTAAAAGTAATGTTAAATATTAGGAAATAACAAGCTGTTTTAGCACTTTTGTTATCGTGAGACTTGAATACCAAACTCCTTCATTTTAAGAAGGCATAATTATTATCAATTTAAATTTTAAAAGCATGAAGAAAAAATTATTATCGGGCATATTTGCCCTTGCACTCCTTGCAACCGCAGGTTATGGAGTAAACAAAAGTACGAAAAGTGACGTCAATCTTTCGGACTTGGCATTGGCTAATGTGGAAGCATTAGCCAATAATGAAGGTCCAGGTATTGGCGAACCAGGAGAAGATTATAAATATGTTGTGCTATTTGAAATAGCTAGAGAAAACATATGCGTTAATGGCAATGTGATCAGAATAGTAACGTATGGATCTGATTGTTACTTTGATGGTTCATTAACCTGTCCAGGAGTACATCACAATATTATTGACCCTGGGCTTTACTGTATATAACTTTATAATTAAAGGGGAATTTAAAACTATAGCTTAAATTCCCCTTTATTATTCATAAAATTAATTTAAAAAATAAACAGTTGTAAAGTTCAACTATCTTTTATAATATATGAAGCTAAAGTATATATATCCCACAATTGGAATTTTATTATTCCTTTTTACTCCCCTGAATTGTAAAAATTATTCAAAGGGAAAACAAAATATTAACGAAGTTCAACTTGATCTCTCGGATAAGCGAAACACTAAATTAATATCAGAAAATCTTGACATAACAGAAATAATAGTTCTTGAAACATTGGATTCCTCACTAATCAGAAATATCAAACGCATAATAATACATAATGATAGTATTATCATATTAAATGACCGGGAAGAGATCCTCTTCTTTGATAGTAATGGGAAATTTATAGATAAAATACGAAAAAGAGGGAGGGGACCTGGTGAGTATAATAACATTGTTGATATCACAATTGATAAAAACAAAGATCATCTGTTTATTTATACGGATGATTTCAGTTTATTAGTCTACGATCTGCAAGGTAATTTCTTGTCGAAAATCAGTGGTGTAGACAAAGACAACTTGTATGAAAGAATTATGTTTGAAAACAACCGAATACTATTATACAACCCGTTAGGCAGCAAAGACAAAAATATTATCAGAATTTATGATCTATCAAGCAGTGACTATATAAAAAACAGATTCAACAATAAAACGGTCGATTTTATACTTAGACAGCAAGGGGTCCCTATCGTTAAAAGTAAGTCAATCTGGTACGTTGTTCCTCTGGATAATTTATTACTAAACTCCGAAGGAAATATAACCTATAGAATTAAGACTAATAATTTTGGTATATCTAAAAACATGCTAGAAATACAATACAGCAATACTAAAAGGCTTATTGATGAAATAAATGAAAAGCAAATTTGCTATGGATTTTCCTCGATTCGAGAAACGAACAAGGCGATATATTTCAAATCAAATATTCATGATTTGATTATATTGAATAAAAAAAATAACAGGATAGAGTGGAATACATACCTACAAGATGAAGCGAATAATATAAATAACCTGATTTATTTCCCTCATGATGGAGATGATAATAAAATAATGTTTATAATTACAGATAGGAGCAGTTTTAAAAATTTAGACATTTTGGACAAATACAGTAATGCCACAGAAGAATTAGTCAATGAAGAGCAAAACCCTATTCTAGTATTCTATAAAGAGCAGGAATAGCTATAAATCGAAAAGCTTCCATATTTTAAAGCATGCTATACGACAGTAATGTAGCTTCATTTTATGCCCTCTGCGGATGGTGAGGAAAAAA
>CAYFUQ010000113.1:1172-3991 GCA_964346415.1 uncultured Proteiniphilum sp. | reverse complement strand
CGATTACAATCCAATCTAATAATTCCACAATTTTATCAATTTAAATGTTTTACATGCTTTGACCCTATTTTTATGTTTAACAAAGCCAAAGATAATCTTATAATAATATTCTAAATAAAAACATTATTCATTATGTGAATGCTACATAATGAATAATTGGTGTAAAATTAATACTTATCACTTAAGTACTATTAAAAAACATGATGTTGTTCAGCATGACTAATTAATTATTAAAATGTGAAAACATCCAATAAACTTAATATTATGCCACAAAGATTGACACTTTAAGTGTCTATAAGGTGGACAAAAGAACAAAAGCGGTGGAGAATCGGCAGAAAGTTCGTTTTTAACTATTCGGAGTAAACCTTTCTCACTTAATAATTAATACAAATTACACTCCAAGCACTTTATTCGCCTGTATAATTATATAGGTTTTCGGTCTTGTGTCGACTGATTTTTTGATCAGTTTCCGGAAAATAATCTGATATAATCTGATACAAACCGGGGTCATAAACTTTCAGTTCCTCGCGTGTATTTACCTTATTGTGTTTTCCGTCCCCCTCGTCAGTATCTACTTCGGCATTTACATTAAACCAACTTTGTACCCCTTCTGCCCAGTATTCATATATATCAGTTATAGTATAGGTATTAATCCACTTACCTTTACTAATTGCATCATTCATCAGGGTTAGTAATCTGTCGTTAAAACCGGGTGTTATTGGTTCGATTCCCACAATATGTATGGTATGTGCAAACTCGTGAATCAGAATATCCTCTGCATGATACTTATCAATCTGATATGCTAGAATATTTTCTTCGGCACATGTTGTCAATGGCAGCTCTACTGTTCCACCCAAACCTCGGGCACGCAAATCCCAATTCATTGATGTGTCGTTTGCCAGATAAGCATGCTCGGGAATATCAGTAGTGCCTTCATAGCGAGCCATTATTCCTATTCTGGTATTCCTGCTGGTCATAGATTCCATAACTTCTTCAGGTAACATATCGGTCAATGCCTTTACTGTTACATATGCCGCATAATAACAAGAATCGGGTACTCGCCACGAACTTATCACATGAATTCCATTCACATTCATATACTTTTTGTAGAAAGGGTCCAATTCCAATTCTGCAGGGGGCACTGTAATCTCAGGTGTGTCAACAAGATGAACATAAGAATGACTTTCGTTATTAGCTTGACTTTCATTCCTTGTATTATTACAGCCAATTAAAATCACGAATACATAGATTAAAAATAAAATTATTTTTTTCTTCATAAATAATTATTTATCGTTTTTGTTCCAGCTTGGGTTATCCTGTTTCAAAATATGTTTTACAAAAAAGTCTCTACGCTTACGTTCACCATATTTACCGCCTGAAGTATGTCTTTGTCCCGGCAACATAACAAATTCAAATTCTTTGTCATGTTCTATAAGCTTATCCACTACCTGAAGAGTACTTGAAGGATCCACATTATTATCCAGTTCACCGAGAATCAGCATCAAGTCTCCCTTGAGCATGTGTGCATTCACCATATTCGATGACTCCTCGTAATGTTTTCCCACCGGATATCCCATCCATTGCTCATTCCACCATATTTTATCCATACGATTGTCGTGACAAGCACAAGAGGACACTCCCACTTTGTAAAACTCAGGATGGAACAACAATGCACCCATAGCACTTTGTCCTCCTGCCGATGTACCATAAATTCCAACCTTGTCAATATTCATTTCAGGATACTGCTTAGCAGCTGCCTTAATCCACTCTATGCGATCGGGGAAACCTCCATCCTTAAGGTCTTGCCAGCACACATCATGAAATGCCTTCGAACGATTGGCAGTACCCATACCGTCAATCATCACGGTTATAAAACCCAACTCTGCCAAAGCACTAAAAGAATGCTCGATGGCAAAAGATTTAGGTACATGAGAATCATGCGGGCCTGCATAAATATATTCAATAACAGGATATTGCTTTGATGGGTCAAAGTTGGAAGGACGAATAATCATCCCCCAAATATCAGTCACACCATCTCTGCCCTTAGCCGAAAACACCTCAGGCATAGTCCAACCGGCAGATAATACATCTGTAACATCGGGTTGAAGCTCCGGTTTGTAAATTACTTTACCACCATCCTTCACCGAACGAACTACATTTGTAGGCACTAAGTCTGTACGAGAATATATATCAAACATATAAGCATAATCTTTTGAGAAAGTCACATTATGATTTCCGTTTTCAGGAGTTAGCGCTGTTAGTTTTCCATTGTCCAAATTAATCATGTAGTATTTCTCAAGATAAGGATCTTCATTTTTGTCTACTCCGCAACCTTTAAAAATCACATTTCGGCTCTTCTCATCTACATTCACAACAGACTTGACAATCCAATCCCCTTTCGTAACCTGCTTTTTAACTTTGCCGGTCATCACATCATACAGATATAGATGTCTCCAGCCATCACGTTCAGATATCCAAAGCAACTCATTCGAGTCTTCAAACCAGTATCTGTAAAGCCAACTGTAATATACAAATGTTGAAGCTTTTTCGTCAACTATTGGTCTGGCCTTGCCCGAAACAACATCAGCTCCATAAACAGTGTATTGCTGATGTCCTCTTTTATTAAATTCAAACGTAAAGAAATCACTGTCTTTATACCATTTAATATTGTTCAAATCATATTGTTGCTCAACATCCGGAATATCAAACTGAACTGCACGATTCTCATCAAGTAAAAATGCCACAGGCCTTCTTACAGAAAGTGCATCACCGGGTTTGGGGTAATCATAAGTTTCAGTTTTGGGCTGAAGCTGATCTTT
>CAYFUQ010000113.1:0-1072 GCA_964346415.1 uncultured Proteiniphilum sp. | reverse complement strand
TGAACCGAATAATTATCTTTCAACATAAAATAAGGTTCTCCTTCAATATTGAAAAACACAGAGTCTTGCGTATTATTAATTCTCAACTGATTAATGGGAAGATTGTATGGTTCAACCTTTTTATCTAATAATTCAGCCAGCGAATCTGCCAATCGTTGCTGATCCACAATATTTTCTGACTTTTGCTCTATACCGTCGACAACAAAATACTCTTTTCCCTTGGGAGTATTTGTTTCGAAAGTGAAAAGATGAGAGTCATTTACAGACTGAACATTCCTTGCTCCATAGTAATACTTGGAAGAAAATATTTTGCTGTAGTCATCTGCTTTTTTATACAACTCCTCAATGTTTTGAGGAGTTGCAAAAAATGGTATCCCAAACAGGAACAAAAGTGTCAGTGTTTTCTTATTCATAAGGCGAGTTATTTAACTTCAAATTCATAGATACCTATAGACTCATTTTTGGGAAGAGTAAAGTTTAAACGCACACTTTTAGCCTCAACGGGCTCAAATTCTATGCTGTTTAACTCATCTTTAATTGACCTGGACTTTTCTTTAAGTGTTACAGCCCTCCAACTTCCATCCTTACCCTGATACTCAACTCCCCACTCAAGTGGAATTCTACATCCACCCCATGGTCCGTCATCATACCAATAGACAGAGGCATATGATATAGTCTCTGCTTTTTCAAACTCATAAGCAATCCATTCTTTTGTTCCATTCTTAGGCCATAATGAATAAAATGGGACTTTACGATCGTTCGAGTTATCAGGCCAATATCCATCATTAACTGTACTAAGCGATTTATTTGGGTGGGAAGCTGTTACTTTTGCTTCTGTACAAATCGTTGGAGAAGGCAGAGGGCGGGTTTTATCAATGGTTCTGGGAATCCATACAGCCATTTCCCCTTCTCCTCTGTTTGCCCAGGCATAATAAGGAATCGCTTTAAGATATTTAGATTCAACAATAACCTCATTATTTTTATCTCTGCGAGCACTCTCTGCTTCAGCCTCTAACTGAACAATACCATTAAGCTTATCTTCTACGAAATAATCCTTAATATAAATATCATC
>CAYFUQ010000112.1:0-4155 GCA_964346415.1 uncultured Proteiniphilum sp. | reverse complement strand
ATAATTACAAATATGAATCGGCAAAATTTGATTTTTGTCGGTTAGTAGTGATTTTTAATTATTACTTTTTAATTGAATCTTAGCACAAACCACTTTTTACTTTTACCTTTTTACTTTTTACTTAAAGCGTAGCGCCTAAAACTTCCCTATATGCACCTTCTCCCACGTCAAGCTATCCAAATTGCGCGGGTCACGCTGTTTCAGCTTGTGCCCAAAGGTGATGATGCACACCGTTTCCAGCGGCATGGGAATATCCAGAAGCTCGTTGATATATTCAGCCGAAGTCACTGTGTCCGTGTAGTTTCGTCCGCGCACCTGCACCCAGCAGCTGCCCAGGTCCAGAGCCTCCGCCTGCAGTTGC
Source organism: uncultured Proteiniphilum sp. (assembly GCA_964346415.1). Classification (GTDB taxonomy): domain Bacteria; phylum Bacteroidota; class Bacteroidia; order Bacteroidales; family Dysgonomonadaceae; genus Petrimonas. Next base: position 3,794 of record CAYFUQ010000112.1, on the reverse strand, counting down.
ATCAAAGTAGCCGCTATGGATGCATCCTCAATCCACACATCAGTTTCCAGCGGATTGCCCAGCACCACAATTGCCAGCGGCGCGTCAGCTATAAACTTCCCGTTCTGCGGCTTGCAATTCGCCAGCTTCGCCAGCATCTCTTTGTCCTCCACAGCCACAAACTCCCACGAGCGACTGTTCTTAGAAGTCGGAGCCAGCAACGCCGCCTCCAGAATCAGCTGCACCTGATCTTCCCCAATCGGTTCGTCCGTATATTTTCTATAACTGCGTCGTTTAGTCAGTAGTGTATTAAATTGTTCCATAATATTGTTCCTGTTGTTTAGTGAAATGCAAAAATAAGAAATGTTCTGTTCTTTCGCTAAAGAACCAAAGCCATACTTTTTCCTAGTTGAAAAAGTATGCAAAAAAACACGACTCCCGAAACTTTTCTAAAAATCACTTTGTATAGCTAAAGTTGCAAAAACTCGCTTCGCTTCGAACAGTTGCAACTTCTTTACGCTCTACTTCACTGATTTTCTTCACGAAAAGTTCCTTATGTCGTTCCAGCCAAGCGGTTGTACAACCTGAGAAACCAAATCACTTTTTACTTAAAGCACTCCACCATCTCCTAGCTCCGAAGGAGTGACATTACTGTAACCTGATGGATGTACCCCGCCACGTAGCTCCCCTCCCGGGCTTTTGCGACTGTAGGCGTTCGGCTGACTTAAAGACGGCTTATAGTGAGTAAGTCAAAAGCATTTTCAATTCTCAATTTTTAATTTTCAATTGATTTATCTCATCCCGTTTCATAAATTATAACTATTTTTGCAAATACCTCATTAAAACTAAAAATTAAAATGGCAAAACTTAAAGGTTATGTAGTTGTAAACGTGCAGCGCTGCAAAGGTTGCGACGTATGCGTCAACGCCTGCCCCGAGGATGTGCTTGAACGACAGCCAAGGGAGGTAAACGAACGCGGCTATCACTACGTTTATATGAAAAATCCGGACGCCTGCACCGGATGCGCAAGTTGCGGCATAGTATGTCCCGACGGTGTACTCACAGTCTATCGCAAACGAATGCAGTAAACTGCAATTATCGAAAAACAACAATTCAAATTATGGCAGAAGAAGTAACATTAATGAAAGGCAACGAAGCGATTGCCCATGCTGCAATTCGCTACGGTGTCGACGGATATTTTGGATACCCAATCACCCCTCAGTCCGAGGTAATAGAAACCCTGATGGCCGAGGCTCCCTGGAAAACAACAGGAATGGTTGTGCTGCAGGCCGAAAGCGAAGTGGCAGCAATCAATATGGTATATGGAGGCGCAGGATGCGGCAAGTATGCAATGACCAGCTCCTCAAGCCCCGGCGTCAGCCTCAAAATGGAAGGCGTCTCTTACATTGCAGGTGCAGAATTGCCCTGTCTCATTGTCAACGTGCAACGAGGTGGACCCGGACTGGGCACCATCCAGCCATCACAGGCCGACTACTTCCAGGCAGTGAAGGGTGGGGGACACGGCGACTACAAACTAATCACCCTCGCACCCAGCTCGGTGCAGGAAATGGCCGACTTCGTGGCATTAGGTTTCGACCTCGCATTCAAGTATCGCAACCCCGCAATGATTCTTTCCGATGGAGTTATCGGACAGATGATGGAGAAGGTGGTGCTGCCCGAACAGCGCCCGCGACGCACCGAGGCCGAAATACGTGAGCAATGCCCGTGGGCAACCCTCGGCAGAACGCCCGACCGCAAACCCAACGTCATCACCTCGCTCGAACTCGAAGCAGCCGAAATGGAGAAGAAAAACATACATTTCCAGGAGAAGTTCCGAATCATCGAAGAAAACGAAGTGCTCTATCAGGGCTGCAAATGCGAAGATGCCGACTACATCCTTGTAGCCTTCGGCTCCGCTGCGCGAATATGCCAGAAGACCGTTGACCTGGCACGACAACAAGGACTCAAAGTAGGACTCATTCGCCCCATCACCCTGTGGCCGTTCCCCACAAAGGTCATCAATCAGCTTGCCGACCGCGTCAAAGGGATGCTCACTGTGGAACTCAACGCCGGACAAATGGTGGAAGACGTGCGCCTTGCCGTATGTGGCAAAGTACCCGTTGAACACTACGGACGCATGGGCGGAATGCTTCCCACACCCGATGAAGTGCTCGAAGCACTCAAAACTCAAATTATCAAATAACTCAATTTACAATGAATCCTAAATTTCAACAACTGTTCTCAACACTCTTTTTGCTGTTCTTCCTGGCAACGATAGTTGTCTATTTCGCAACGGACAAAAACATGAAATGGACCTGGATAACAGGTATGGGCGCAATTGTTACCTATTTTTTATATAGATTCTCAAGAAGATAATAATATGAACAAAGATATATTCGTTTCACCCGAAAACCTGGTTTATGAGAAGCCGTCGCTGATGAACGACAGGCACATGCACTACTGCCCGGGCTGCTCTCACGGAGTGGTTCACAAACTGGTGGCAGAGGTAATCGCAGAACTCGACATGGCCGAAATAGCTCTTGGAGTGGCACCCGTGGGTTGCGCCGTGTTTGCTTACAACTATATCGATATCGACTGGCAACAGGCTGCACACGGTCGCGCACCCGCAGTGGCAACAGCCATGAAGCGTCTCTGCCCCGACAAAATGGTATTCACCTATCAGGGCGACGGCGACCTGGCAGCTATCGGCACCGCCGAAACTATTCACGCCTGCAACCGTGGCGAAAACATCGCCATCATATTCATCAACAATGCAATCTATGGCATGACAGGCGGACAAATGGCACCCACCACTCTCGATGGAATGCCTACATCCACCAGCCCCGAAGGCCGAAACGTACAAACAATGGGTGCCCCCCTCAAGATTCTCGACATGGTAGCACCCCTCGACGGCGTTTGCCTTGCCACTCGCACCAGCGTTCACACGCCCGGCAATGTGCGCAAAACCAAACGTATGATCAAACTCGCCTTCCAAAACGCAATGGCGGGCAAGGGCACCTCTATCGTCGAAGTAGTATCTACCTGCAACTCCGGCTGGAAGATGGATCCCGTTCCTGCCAACAACTGGATGGCGGAGCATATGTTTCCCGTTTATCCATTAGGTGACCTCAAAAACGTATAAACTCACACACGAAATGTTACAAGAAATAGTTATAGCAGGATTTGGCGGACAAGGCGTCCTCTCAATGGGAAAAATACTCGCCTTCTCCGGCATCATGGAAGATAAAGAAGTATCGTGGTTCCCTGCCTACGGACCCGAACAGCGCGGCGGTACCGCCAACGTAACCGTTATCATCAGCGACGAGCCAATCAGCTCGCCCGTGGTCAACGAGTTCGACATAGCAATAGTGCTCAACCAACCCTCACTCGAGAAGTTCGAGCCAAGAATCAAAAAGGGCGGCTGCATCATCTACGATGATTATGGTATCAACAAAGCACCCTCGCGAGAAGACATCAACATCTACAAAATCAAAGCGATGGACGAAGCACTGCGCATCGACAACATCCGCGTTTTCAATATGATCATCCTCGGCGGACTCCTCAAAGTATCCCCAATGGTCAAAATCGAAAACGTTATCGAAGGCCTCCGCAAGTCCCTCCCCGAACGTCACCACCACCTCCTCCCAATGAATGAGAAGGCGATTGCGTCAGGTATGGAGCTGATTGTTAAAGAACACGCGGCGGCGGTTTAGAAGTCTCTAAACCTTAAGTAAAAAGTAAAAAGAGCAAAGTAAAAAGTAAAAGAGGCTGTCTCAAAATAGATTTTGGGGCAGCCTTTCTTTTAAGTCTATTTT
>CAYFUQ010000111.1:0-4219 GCA_964346415.1 uncultured Proteiniphilum sp. | reverse complement strand
ACAATCGAAGAAACTTACATCCTGCACCATACATTAATGAAACTTGTTGTGCCTATAACTTGGCAAAATTGACTAAGGATTTGAATTCGTTCAATCCTGATGATGCAAAATATATGGACTATTATGAGAGATTATTGTATAACCAACTTGTTGGATCTCTCAACCACACCAAATACCAAACTACCTATCAGTATTCAGTAGGACTTAACGCTACAAAGCAATTTGGAAATACTACTCCACAGTCAACCTGTTGTGGTGGTACCGGTTCAGAGAATCATGTTAAATATCAAGAGGCTGCTTATTTCACATCAGATAATACCATTTGGGTGGGTCTTTATTTGCCAACAACTTTGAAGTGGGCTGCTCAGAATGTAACTATGAAGCAAGAGTGTTCGTGGCCGGCCGAGTATTCGACGATCAAGATAATTGAAGGTTCTTCTAGCTTTGCTATGAAGTTGCGAGTACCCTATTGGGCAACTGAAGGATTTGATGTTAAGCTGAATGGAAAGTCAGTTGCATCTCACTATACTCCCAGCTCATATGTAACTATACCGTCTAGAAAGTGGAGTGAGTCTGATGTTGTTGAAATTATTATGCCGTTTACCAAGCATATTGATTATGGACCGGATAAACTTGAAACTGCTGCTACAGACGTAAACGTTACGAATACTGCTTTCGCACCTATGTGGGCAGGTACGTTGATGTATGGTCCTTTTGCAATGGCTACTACCGGTGTTGACAGCTGGGATGAGGCAATTCTTGACATTGAAGCTGACCTGGGTAATATAGAAGAACGAGGTGCGCAAGAGTGTCCCGATGGAGCTGATGCGAATCTTTATACTTTGTCTTTGAGAGGCAGGGAGTTTACGCCTGACTATTATCAGCACAAGAACATTACTCACTATTTTAGAATCAATCAGATTGAAAGCATAAGTGATGAGCTTCGTAAAGAGCTGTGGGCTAAACTGGAGGAAGCATCTATCTACAATAAGAAAGGTTATAAAAGATCATCTTACTCGAAGTTGAGAAAAGCAATTAAAAATGGTAATAAGCTTTATAAAAAAAACAATCTGACTCAACAAGATTTGGACAAGCAGTTAAGTGCAATTGATAATGCAGTTGACAACCTGAAGACAAGAAAGCTGGACAAATCATTGCTTCGAGCTGCAATACAAGAAGCTGAGTCGAAATCGAAAGAACAATTTACTTGGGAGTCGTTTGAGAATATGAATGAAGCGCTAGCCACTGCTAAGAAGATATCTAGCACTTCACTACAACAAAAAGAGGTGGATGAGGCTGTTCATAGCTTGAAAATCTTTATTGACAAACTGTCTTTTGCCAAAGAGGTAAATAAGAGTACACTGAGAGAGCTTTTGCATGTAGCTAATCAAAGAAAAAATATGCAGGAGAGATGGAATGAGATGAGTGTAAAGGTACCGGAGTATTCTCCATGGGCGCCCTTTGGCTTTGACCGAATGGTAAAGCAGCTGGATGATGCAAGAAAAGTTTTTGATAATGCTGATAAGAATTATAGCCAGTCAGAAGTGAATGAAATGGCGTCGAGCCTAAATGCAGCTATTAACACAATGAGACCGGGTAACTTGCCTGAGTTGGAAGACTTGTCTGAGTTATTGGCATTGTTAGAAGACTCACAGTCAGTTAACAGGTCGCTGCGTACAGAGCACTTTATGAGTGCGGTGGCATATGCAGAGATGGTTGTGCAATATGTTGGTGATGGTAGCGGAACTCATGACATGATTGAAAATGCTATAAATAGGCTGAGTGAATCATTGAATAAAATAAAAGAATAATGAAACCCTTAAAGGAAACTTCAATAGCGATAGCTATATTATTAATCGCTCCCAGTTTTTTTTCTCTTTGCGCTACTGTGCCGGTAAATAAGAAAAAAGACATCTATATTCCTCAAGAGTTTTCTGAGCTCAACTGGGATAATGATACTTCCAGGTATAGTTATCATCGTATGTCTGAAACAGATAATATTGTTGTATTCTGGGAAAAAGGATTTGAAGATGATCTATCAATAGCTCCTGATTTGGATGGAAATCCAATGAAAGTGGACCTTGATAATCTTAAAGAAAAACTTGAGCGTTTCTATAAATGTTTTAGCGACACGTTAGGTTTTGTTAAAAGTGGATCTTTAAGCGAAAAATACAAAATGATGTGCATGATCCAATATTCATTGGAAGGGACAGCCTATGGAGGTTCTTATGATAACACCATTGGCGCATTATGGGTTACTCCCAATAGATTGCAAGATCCAAAACAAAATGTTCTTGCTCATGAATTGGGACATAGCTTTCAGTCACAAATTATTGCAGATGGCGAAGGTGACGCCTGGTGTGGTGCACCATTTTTTGAAATGACTTCTCAGTGGATGCTTTGGTATGTTAATCCTGAATGGGTTACAGATGAAAATTACCATTGGCAAACATTTAAAGAAAATACTCATAAATCATTTTTGCATCCAGAAAATATGTATAATTCACCTTATGTGCTTGAGTCTTGGAGTGAGAAGCATGGATTAAGATTTATAGCTGAACTATTTCGTGAAGGTAAATGTGATGAAAATCCAATTATGACTTATGCAAGAATAACCGAGTCATCGTGGGATCATTTTGCTGATGAAATGTTTGAGAATTATCAACAGTTAATAAACTTTGATTATCAGCATTCATTTCAATATACACGACAGTGGGCTAATTCTTTTTCTCCATTTTCGGAAAAGATGGATAAACTATCAAATAAAGAATATCGTGTTAAATCTCAATTTGCACCCGGAGATTATGGTTTTAATGTGATAAAACTCTCAGTTCCACAAAAAGGAGAAACAGTTGAAATAACATTCAAGGGGTTGACAGATGAGATCGAATCAGACTCCAATGCAGGCTGGCGATATGGGTTTGTAGGAATTGACACTGATGGGAAGTCAATAATAGGTGAAATAAATAGGAATAATAAAGGGGAAGCTTCCTTTTCGGTTAATGATGATTTGTCACACCTTTGGTTTGTTGTCATGGGAGCTCCTGTTTCTTATGCAATAGATTCTAATTCGCAATGGCCATACATAATTAATATACATGGCTCTGCGGTTTTGTAATGATTGTCTATTTTAACAATAGTATAATATGTGATATCAGTAAAAACATTTTTTATGAAGAAGAAAAATTTTATTCATGTTAAAAGAAGTTTAGGTATGGCTGATAAAAGTCTATTTAAAGTATTTTTAGTAACCTGCCTTTTCTTTTATTCTCTCTTAGGTGTTGCACAGACACGAAGTGTTTCCGGTACCGTTAGGTATGCAGACGGAGAAGAAATTATTGGAGCAACTGTGCAGATTAAAGGTACAACAAGAGGAACAGTTACAGATATTGATGGTAGATACACTATAAGTGTTGAAGCAGATCAAATCTTAGTGTTCTCTTATGTTGGTATGGAAACTCAGGAGATAGCTGTAAAAGACTCCAAAACTATTGATGTAGTTTTAGAATTTGATGTAGCTGAACTTGATGAAGTAGTAGTAGTAGCCTATGGTGTTCAGAAAAAAGCTTCGGTTGTTGGAGCAATTTCCCAGGTTTCCGGTGATGTTATCCGTAAAGTACGTACCGGAGGTAGTGTTGAAAACACACTCCAGGGAAGAATTCCGGGACTTAATATAATTGGGAAAGATGCCACACCGGGTGAAGAGGCTATTAGTTATTATGGATCGGAAGGTCTGCAAATGAATATTCGCGGAATGACAGCTATGGGTAGCAACTCGCCATTATTAATTGTTGACGGCGTTGAACGTCCATTTTCAAACTTAGACCCGAATGAAATAGCTGATATTTCAGTTCTTAAGGATGCTTCCGCTACTGCAGTATATGGTGTTAAGGGAGCGAATGGAGTTATTATAGTTACAACCAAACGAGGACGCTCAGGTGCTATACAGTTAGAGTTTTCATCTGATTTATCTGTAAAAACTCCCACGGTACTTCCATCATACTTAGATGCTTATGAAACATTATTGTTAAAGAACGTGGCAAGTCGCAACGATCAGAAATGGGAGTATATTATCTCTGATGATATTTTGCAAAAATATAAAGATCAGTCTGAACCCTATTTATATCGTAACTTTGACTGGATGGATTTTTATTTTAAGCCCGGTTTTGATCAATCCTATAATCTTAATGCCAGAGGAGGAAATGACTTTGTTAGATAT
>CAYFUQ010000110.1:0-4320 GCA_964346415.1 uncultured Proteiniphilum sp. | reverse complement strand
AATGAAAATATTTTTGAAAATCTCTTCCGTAAGAATAAACTCACCCAGGTCGGCCTCAAGGTTTGTGCTGTTTAACAGATTCTCATAAATTCTCTCAAGTACATTGCTGGATTTGTCAAACTCTTTAATTCTGGTTTCTACCTCTTTGTATCTCTCTTCTTGTTGTACTATCTCGGCCTTTAGTAAGGCTATCTCGGCCTTCCTTTTCTCTTCGTTTTCCTCTGTTTTATATTCTTTCCTTTCCAGATCACGCACTCTCAAACGATCCTGGTATAAAATAGTATCGATAGCATCAAGTTCAGTGAAGCTGTTTAAGATATGCTGAGCCTCCACAGCATTAATCAGATCCGAAGCACTTCGGATAAACTTCTGCTTGTTTGATCCTTTGGAAATAGTTATCGAAATCATCTCCTGCAGATTATAATTGTCAGGCATCACAATTATATATTGCCCGTTGCTGTCGGTATAGCAGCTTGGGTTTTGCTTGGCCTCTGTCTTGTCGGAGGATGGACTTGCAATACCGCTGATTTCCACCAATGCATCTACGAGTGGCTTTCTCTCACTTTCCTTTTCGTTAGATTTTTTAATTGAAATAGTACCCTTTATTGTGTGTGCCAGTGGAAGAGCAGGCATTATATCATCAAGGAACTGCAATCCTTTTTGAATTATCTGACCGCTTATATAATCATCCAGACCTCTGCCAAACTCATCACGGAACAGATACACAGGCTCAGACTCATTTGACTCAATACCAAAAGCGACATCCTTTTGCGACTGCATCAGAATTTCCTCAATGTCAAGCTTGCCGGAGTTTGATTTCACTCCCTGACTAAGGAGCAGCGTAAGCTTGGCTATATCAATTGAACTTTCGGTCAGTTCTATTGCATTCTTTACAACCTCCAGTATCACCTCAAAGTCGTCAAGATGAAAATCGGGTTGCGTCAGCACCAGTCGCTCAATTACATTGTATACTTTTTGAGGATCAGTTTTGGCAAGGTCTCCCACATTTCTTATACCGGCCTGAACCAGTAGAAAAGCAAGATTAGGTGTCATTTGATCTACCCGCCACAAGTCGGCCTGCTTCAGCCATGAGTTTACAAGCCTAACATCTATGCCTAGCTTTCGTGCCAGAGAGTCTCTCTGATTTTGTTTTTTCCCTTTACCCAGCAGAGTAGGAATATCCCATATTCCCTGCCTGCTAAGCTTGGTCTGCATAGCCTTGCTAATCCCTTTGATGGGAATTAGAGAGGAGCTGACTACTGTTTTGGGTTTTGGAGTTTTGTCTTTTTCCAGGTATTCCTTTACCTTTAAAATAACATCATAATCGACAATATCATGGATAGGCAATTGATAATCCCAATAAATTACAGGCTCTTGTCTCTCAGGTCTATATCGGTTGTCATCCACATGTTCATATATTAAAAATATATCATCATATGACAACTGTTCAGAATAATCAACAGAACCTGACAGACCAAATTCATACATCTGAATAATAGATTCATAAGTAACCGTTATGCTTCCGGGCAACACTTTACTTCTTAGCTTATCATATACCTCTCCTTGCCAGAGGCGCAATGATTCATACTCTGCTTCAGGCATCTGCAGGGTTTCTAAGTTTTTCGCTTTTGAAGTGTGCTTTGATACTTTTTCAAGAAGCACTTTACGAAGATTTATAAGACTTTCATCTATGCCTGAATTATTCTTTCTTAAAGCATTCATGGTTATATGTTTTTTAAATTAAATATCCATTTAGGATATAAACTGGTGTTTAAATTCAAAATCTATTAAAATGACGAAATGTTGGTAAAGATTATTTCTTTATTACGCTTAGCATTGAGACCTGCCGGAGCCAATAAACTTATTCAGTATATTTTGTAATATTATTCAGTTCTTAACCATACAACAGCAGTTATTATCGAAAAGTTGATAGCAACGGTATTGATTTAATGTTAATTAACGCGACCACAGTGATTTATTGCAACATAATGTCTTTATATTGCAATAAATCATAATTTTAACAATACTATTCAAACTCCTTATCATATTCCCTCAACTGCTCCATAAAAACGTCTCTTTCACCTTCAGTGATAAAGCTGGCACGAAATGAGTTTTCAGCAAGCTTATAGATATCGCTGCGGGTAAGGTTTTGCGCCTCGGCAGTTTGTAAATAGTTTTCGTTGATATAACCACCAAAGTAAGGTGGGTCGTCGGAATTGATGGTTACTATAATATCGTGATCGAGAAAAGTTTTGACAGGCACCTCACTCAAATCATCATAAACTTTCAGCTTAATGTTTGATAGCGGACACACGGTCAGCGGAATTTCATTGTCGCGCAATTCGTCCATCAGTTCAGGGTCATCGGCAGAAGCCACGCCGTGGTCTATCCTCATCGCCTCAAGCAATTCAATCGCCTCCCACACATTCTCGGCAGGTCCTTCCTCACCGGCATGAACCACAACAAAGAAACCTGCATCACGCACCTCATTAAACACATTAAAGAACTTGCTTGGCGGATTGCCGCGCTCAGACGAATCGAGTCCGATGCCAATAATTTTATCCTTATAAGGAAGCGCCATATCCAATGTCTCAAATGCAGACTCTTCGCTCAGATGTCGCAGGAAGCTCATAATTAACTTTGAACTGATACCCAGTTCATTTTTACCATCCTCCAGTGCTCTGACAATGCCCTTGAGCACCGTTTCAAATGCAATGCCCCTGTCGGTATGCGTCTGGGGGTCAAAAAAGATTTCGGTGTGAACAATATTGTCCTCGTGCGCCTTGCGCAAATAGGCCATGGTTAGGTCATAGAAGTCCTGTTCGTGCAGCAGAATATCGGCTGCATCATAATAGAGATCCAGAAAATCCTGAAGGTCTTCAAAATCATAAGCATCCCTAATCTCGTCAACACTTTGGTATTTCAATTTAATATTGTTGCGCTGAGCAATTTCAAACATAAGCTCAGGTTCAAGCGTCCCCTCGATATGCACATGCAGTTCTGCCTTGGGGATAGAAACGATGTAGTCTTTAAGTTTTTGATCCATTGAATAATATTAGTTTTGTATATAGAACAACAAAACAGCATAACTGTTTATCCCACAGGTTAATTTTGCACTTAATTGCCTTATATTCATTTTATCTCGCTATTTTTGTAATAAATAACAATATAAAGTCACAACCATATGAGAGATATAAAACTACTAATTGCAGCCTTCTTAATTTCTCTGAGCAGCATTTCCCAAAACCTGACAGATTATGTAAATCCGTTTATCGGTTCAACAAACTATGGTACCACCAACCCCGGTCCCATAACACCCAACGGGATGATGTCGGTAGCACCGTTCAATGTGATGGGGTCAACCATAAACAAGTTTGACAAGGACAAACAATGGTGGTCTACCCCCTACTCCTACGACAACAAGTTCTTCACAGGCTTTACGCATGTAAACCTAAGCGGCGTTGGTTGTCCCGAACTTGGCTCACTACTGCTGATGCCAACAGCCGGAGAGCTCAACGTTAACTATGAAGAGTTCGGAAGCGAATATAAAGACGAAAAGGCTACACCGGGATATTACAGCAATATCCTCACAAAGTATAACATCAAAACAGAAGTATCGGCAACTGCCCGCACGGCTATTCACAGATATACATTCCCAAAGGGAGAAGCAAACGTGCTGCTCAATCTTGGCGAGGGGCTAACCAACGAGAGCGGAGCATGGATGCGCCGCATAAGCGATACCGAAGTGGAAGGAATGAAATTGCTGGGTACATTCTGCTACAATTCACAGGCGGTATTCCCAATATATTTTGTGATGCGTGTAAACAAATCACCCCAAACAACAGGCTATTGGAAACAACAGCGTGAGATGGGCGTGGAAGCACAATGGGACGACACAAGCGGAATCAGAAAACTATATACAAAATACAATCGGGATATTGCGGGCGATGATATTGGTGCTTACTTTACATACGATGTTGAAGAAGGCGAAACAATAGAAGTGCAAATTGGCGTTTCGTTTGTCAGCACAGACAATGCACGCCTTAACCTGGATGCCGAACAAAAAGGATTTCAGTTTGACAAAGTGCATGCAGATGCACGTCAGAGCTGGGAGAAGGCTCTCTCATCGATTGTTGTGGAAGGAGGAACTCACGACCAGAATGTGGTGCTCTACACAGGACTTTACCACACTTTGATTCACCCCAACATCCTCAACGATGTTAACGGCGAATATCCCGCAATGGAGAGCGACCAAAACTTAAAGACAGAGTCAACACGATATACCGTGTTCTCGCTGTGGGACACCTATCGCAACGTTCA
>CAYFUQ010000109.1:0-4351 GCA_964346415.1 uncultured Proteiniphilum sp. | reverse complement strand
GCGGGAGAGTTCATTTAGGTTGCGAGCGTGTTTTGATAATGGGTGACTTAAAGTTACATCGTTGCTATACTCCATATCTGCTGATTTTATCAAATGCAACATTAAAAGAATCGAATATTGGTTCAATATCAACTCCCAGATCTCTGAAGATATATTGTTGATTTTCCACCTCTTCCGAAAGGTAAAAGTTTAAATCATCCAGTGTTTCCTCCTTCTCAGATATATAACGTAATGCACTCACCATATCCGGATTGTGGCTCGCAAGCATAAATCTAACGCCCAGGCGTTTGTTCAATAACACCAATACTCGTGCGTACTCCACAATCCATTGAGGATGCAAATGAGCTTCGGGCTCATCTAATATCAATAAAGTCTTATCATTTAGCAAACCGTGAGATAACAGCATCTGTAATATAGCAAATGACTTAATGCCCGTAGCACTATCAGCAAGCTCAATAATAAGACCATCCGTTGATCGTCTGAACAGCATCTGCTCACCAAGATTGTTATGCTCTATTATGGCATATCCTTCAATAACTCCAGTAATATCAGAGTAAACTGATTCTGGAATATTATCTAATTGTAAAGGCTCTGCCCTTATTATTGAATTTCTCAAATGACTCCAATGTGAATAACCAACATCGCTTCTGCTTATATAATCACTGGCGGATATTTGCAATGCAAAAGGAGTATCTATATAAAAAACATTCTCTATAGTATATATATTATTTACACGGTTTCTTTCTCTGTCGAGCATGTGAATATTATCCTCTGCAAAATCTAGGTAAGAGATTTGAGATCTAAGAATTCTATCTAAATCATAAAAGAAAACATCAAGTGGACGGTTATTTATTTGTTCTTTAGTTTTGTTTACTACCTTGTTAATCGTTTTTTTTAATTCACTAATTATGCCGGGAATACCAAATGGAGCATCATCTGGTGTTTCTGATTCAAAATGCCCTTTGATATTGAGTACACTATATATTCTATTTAGCTCAGCCTTAGAGAAATTTTTTATTTTTAATCGGTTTTGTAATCCGTCTTCAAATTCATCGACAAGTTCATTTACGGTTTGTATGATTACTTTAATATTTTGGTCAAAATCATATTCTCTGTAAGAAAGTAGCATTTGTTTGATTTTGCCTTCTATATCAAATCCTAAATCAATTGCCAGATTTAATAAGTAGCTTGACAATCTTTTCAAATACTCAGCTAACTCCCTTTCTCTATTCTCTTCAAATTCCAATGCCTGCTGCACAACATGATATAGCAACCTAGACAAAGTACTTTTCCCCGTACTGTTTATGCCCGCCACCACTGTAATACCCTTTATTTGGATATCAGCCTCTCTGACAGCCCGAAAGTTTTTGACGCTCAATGATAAGTTTCTCATTTGTTGTATTGTTTTCTAATAGCAAAGTTAGTTTTATTTTATTAATGAGCAAAAAAAAGGAAGGTTTGCCTTTATAGGCTACAAACGTGGCAATCAATACCATAAAAAAATATACGGCAACCATCTCACGATGACTGCCGTATCGCACATCAAATTACTTTGATGTTAACTTTAAATCTAATACCATGAAAAACACGCTCAAAGATATAGGGATTATTTGAGAGTGCCAAATATTTTGTGAACTATTTTGAGATTATAGAGAAAACGGCTTCTCGTAGTGGATTATTCATTATTAATTATTACTTATTAATTGTTTCAAGACTGAAACCACCCGTTCAACATCTTCGTCCCTCAGCCCCGCTCCCGACGGCAGGCACAGCCCGCAGTCAAACAACCTCTCGCTCACCCCGTCGCCATAGTATGGAGCATCGGCAAATACAGGTTGCAAGTGCATAGGTTTCCACAGAGGGCGACTCTCTATCTTGGCAGCTTCCAGTGCCAGGCGCAAATCTTCACGACTAAAGCCGGCAACAGCCTCGTCAATCAGCACACACGTCAGCCAGTGGTTGGAGTCGAAATCATCCGAAGGATTTTTGAGGAATGAAACACCCTCCACCTCCTTCATCAGCTCACGGTAGAGAGCATTAATCTCCCTGCGGCGGGCAATAAACTCATCCAGCACCAACATCTGTCCGCGACCAATGCCCGCACAAATATTACTCAACCTATAGTTATACCCAATATGCGTATGCTGATAGTGCGGCGCATTATCCCTAGCCTGAGTAGCATAAAAAATAGTACGCTGCTTCTCCTCCTTAGTAGTACACACCAGCGCACCACCACCCGAAGTAGTCATAATCTTATTCCCGTTGAACGACAAACAGGCAAACTCACCAAACGTACCACACTTCTGCCCCTTGTAAGTCGAACCCAGCGCCTCCGCCGCATCCTCCAGCACAGCAATGTCATACCTACCTGCAATCTCCATAATCTCATCCATCCGCGCCGGCATACCATACAAATGCACCGGAATTATAGCCTTAGGCTTACGCCCCGTTTTTTCTATCCTATCCTTAATGGCAACCTCCAGATATTGGGGACACATATTCCACGTATCCTTCTCACTATCCACAAACACCGGCGACGCCCCCAGATACTTCACCGGATTTGCCGACGCCGAAGTGTATCGTCCTGAAATTTGTTTACACTTTTGATTAATAATTCTGTTACTTCTTTGCATTATATTTGTATCTTTACGCTATCATATTGAAGCAGAGGCAGGCTCTGCTGAGGAGCAACCTGCCAAGGAATAAATATGATTAGCGACGAGTACGCCGTGAGAATAGGATAGTTGACTTTCAGCTATCCTTTTTTACGGCAACTAAGAGCTACCAATGCCTTAAAAAACCTTTTCTTTAATCACAGGCTTACAGCTTGAGATTTGTAGTAGGTTTTCCAATGTTTCTTCAGCTCACCTGATAATTGACCAGCCTCCCTGGGCGTTTTCATGTCCAGACTTGAATGTGGTCGATGGCAATTATAAATCATTATAATTCGATTCATTTGTTTGATTGCCTCTTCAAGTGAAGCTAATTTAATTTGGTTCAACCATTCATCTTTCAAAATTCCATTTACACGTTCCGCGATGGCATTTTCACGTGGATCACCATTCTCTGTCATGCTGATATTTATGCTATGCTTATTGAGTTTCTTCACATACTCTCCACAACAATATTGAACCCCGCGATCAGAATGATGAATTAACCCTCGTGTTTGTTTTGGCAATCTTTTTAATGCCATATCCAAAGCCCTGAGTGAGTAACTCGCCTCTAATGTTGCACCCACAGACCAACCTATGATTTCCCGTGAGTAGGCATCGGTTACCAGACTCAAATATACAAATCCCTCACCCGTCTCAATATATGTTATATCACTGACCCATAGTTGATTTATCATGATAGGGACAAAGCCCCTTATCAAGTTTGGGTACTTATGTAACCAATGATTACTGTAAGTTGTTCTTATACGTTTTCGTCTTTTACCAACCAACAATCCATGTTTACGTAAAAAGTCAAAGAACTTGTCCCTGCCTAAGCTTAGTTCCGGCGGAAGTCGTGGTTCAAGTTTTCCCAAGAGTTTTCTCCCACCCAGCTTGGGCATTAATGCTCTCTCTTTCTCAATCAACTGTAGAAGTATTTCTTCTTTTACTTCTTCTTTGTAATTATATTTAGCTCGCTGATAGTAGGCTTGCCTACTTTTACCAAACAAGTCGCACAAAGTATCCATGTCAATAGCAGGATAATCTCCACGCAGCTCCATTACCGTTTGGCACCAGGCTTTTTTCTTATCTCTATCTTGAGATCTCTTTCAGCTACGTCAATCAGCGTGTTTAGAGCCAATGTTTTAAATCTCTCACGCTGAAGATCATCCTCCAGCTTACTGATCTTCAACTCTAACTCACGTTCTTTGGAATTACTCTCTTTTTCTTGAGACATAACTCGATTCAAGTTTATTTGGTCCATATCTGGTTTTGAAACCCCAAATTTACGCATCCAACGGTAAATATTACCATTTCCACCGAAATTATATTTCTTTTTTAATTCTGATTGACTAATATCAGTAGTCAAATACTCTTGTAAAATCTCATAAGCCAATTCGTCCGGAAATCTGTTTACTTTTGTCTTCATTGTCCTGATTTTAATTTACTTTTTATGTAAACCTATTTCAGGACTAGACAATTGATAGTCTTCTACAACTTATACACCTTCTCACTTCCCTCCTCAATCATATTTCTCACATCCACATTCATGCTTGCATGCTTTTGGATAAACTCCACATCATAGTCGCTATGATTGGTGGTGAGCACCACGCAGTCGGCAGCCGAAAGTTCGGCGGCAGTAAGCTCTGATGATTGGAATGTGCGCCCCTGTGGTGTGGTGGCGGTGGGGATGTGGGGGT
>CAYFUQ010000108.1:0-4471 GCA_964346415.1 uncultured Proteiniphilum sp. | reverse complement strand
TCGAAATAGGTGTCAACCACGTCGCCCATTCGGGTTTCGGGATAGTTGATTTTTTCTGCTGTTTGTGTCACTTTGTTTCCGTTTGATGTGCAGCCGCCTGCAGCGATTGTTGTTGCAATAGTTGCGGCCAAGAGTAATTTTTTCATATAATATTTTGTTGATTTGATTTAAAACGAAACCTTAACCATTACGGGATAGTGGTCTGATGGGAAATGTCCGTATTGAATATCATTTAGTACACCATATTTGTGGACTGTGATTCCTTCGGTAACCCAGATGTAGTCTATGCGGTCGCTCTTTCGATGATTAACCCTGAAGCCGTTGAAGGTTGATGGTGTGCCATAGGGTGGGTTTTCTGTTATAAGATAAGAGTCCTTTAGCATTCCGTCATCGTATATTGTCTGGATTGGCTCGTCGTCGGGCGATGCATTAAAGTCGCCGGTCACAAAAACAGGTTTGTCTTTCGCTATCTCCTTTATTCTTTCCAACAGAAGCAGCGATGAGTTTTTGCGTGCTATGCGCCCTTCATGATCGTAGTGCGAATTGAAAAAGAAAAATGTTTTTCCTGTTTCCTTTTCTTTAAACTCTCCCCATGAGCAGATGCGATTGCAACATGTTGCATCCCACCCTTTGCCGGGTACGTCGGGGGTCTCAGAATACCAGAAGTCGCCGTTTTGAATCAGTTCAAACTTATCTGTTTTGTAGAAAATGGCGGAGTGCTCGCCCGCTTCTTTGCCGTCATCTCTTCCTGCGCCAATGTATGCATAGTTGTTAAGTTCCAGAATTTCGTCCAGCTGATGTTTGAATCCTTCCTGCGTACCGAAAATATCAAAGTCGTGAAAACGGATAAGTTCTTTAATCATATCTTTACGCTTCGACCAGGGATCTAAACTATCGGCAGGTGTGTCCATTCGGATATTATAAGTTGCCACATTGATGTTTAATTCTTTTGTAGAGTTGCAGTTTGCAAAAGTCATTGTTATAAGCAATGCGATAAGTGGTAATAATTTCTTCATTATGATGATTTTTTGTATTCTTACTTTCCTGTTTTAGTGGTAGTTGTGAAAATGCAAGTCAAGCAACAACAAAGGTATAACAATTTTTATGAATGTTGATATATGTAGCTTGTTTAATTCGATATATGCGGCTCTCGCTTATGTTTAATTAAGAATAAGTCTAAATAGTATGAATATGGAAATATTTCAACAATTAATTCTTTATTGATATTATTTATAGCTAATTTTGTGCTCATAAGTTGGTCGCAACGTCTGTTTGAAGCTGATTCTAATAGCATGAGACGATTGCGCTATTTGCTGTAATTGAAGATAAATTCTTAAATTAAAACTATATGAGCAGTTTATTTAATTCTTCTATTGGGCGGAAATTCATCATGAGTGTATCAGGATTGTTTCTCGTCTTATTTTTGTTGTTTCACAGCCTTATGAATATCGTTGTTCTGATTTCAGCAGAAGGATATGACTGGATTGTGAACTTTTTGGGTGCTAACTGGTATGCGCTGATTGCTACGGCTGTTTTGGCGTTTGGCTTTATCATCCATATTATTTATGCTACTATTTTGACTCTGCAGAATCTAAAAGCACGCGGTCAGGATAGATATGCTGTGAGTAAACCACAAAGAACTGTTTCCTGGGCTTCCAAAAACATGTTTATTTTGGGTCTTATCATTCTGGGTTTCCTGGTGTTGCATATGATGCACTTCTGGTACAAAATGCAACTAGTGGAAGTTATGCACATGATGGGTGTTGATTTTGGTGATTTGAGCAGAGCAAACAGAGGTGTTCTACTGATTGATGAACTGTTTAAAAACCCAATCTACAGCGTTGTATATCTGGTGTGGTTGGTAGCAATCTGGTTTCACCTTACACATGGGTTCTGGAGTGCAATGCATACATTGGGATGGAGCAATCAGATATGGTTGCCGCGCTTGAAAAAGATTTCCTATGTGCTTGCCACCGTTGTATGTCTGCTGTTTGCTGCAATTCCAATTGCATACCTGTTAGGCTTTAGCAATGACGCATATATACAAGCTCAAAATCTGCTGTTGCAATAATCTTGAAAAAACATTTAAAGACTATGACTAATTTAGAAAAAGATAATATACTAAAGATTGACTCCAAAGTGCCGAAAGGACCTTTGGCTGACAAATGGACCAACTATAAGTCTACTCAGAAGCTTGTGAATCCTGCCAACAAACGTCGTTTGGATGTAATAGTTGTGGGAACGGGTCTGGCCGGTGCATCTGCTGCTGCTTCTCTTGGTGAGATGGGGTTCAATGTGTTGAACTTCTGTATTCAGGATTCTCCGCGTCGTGCGCACTCAATTGCTGCACAGGGGGGTATCAATGCTGCAAAAAACTATCAGAATGATGGTGACTCGATTTACCGTCTGTTTTATGATACTATTAAAGGGGGTGACTACCGCGCACGTGAAGGTAACGTTTACCGTATGGCGGAGGTGTCTAATGAGATTATAGACCAATGTGTGGCGCAGGGTGTTCCCTTCGCTCGCGAATATGGTGGTCTGTTGGATAACCGTTCGTTTGGTGGTGCTCAGGTATCACGTACGTTTTATGCCCGTGGACAAACCGGACAACAATTATTGCTGGGTGCTTACAGCGCATTGAGCCGTGCAGTCAACAATGAACATGTGAAACTATATACCCGCTATGAGATGGTTGACGTGGTGTTGATTGAGGGTCGTGCACGTGGTATCATTGCCAGCAACCAGGTGACCGGTAAGCTGGAGCGTTTTGCTGCTCACGCAGTTGTAATTGCAACAGGTGGTTATGGTAACGCATTCTTCCTGTCAACCAACGCTATGGAGTCTAACGGCTCTGCTGCATGGCAATGCTATAAAAAAGGAGCTTACTTTGGTAATCCATGTATGGCTCAGATTCACCCAACATGTATCCCGGTTCACGGAGATTCACAGTCGAAGCTTACGCTGATGTCTGAGTCGTTGAGAAACGATGGTCGTATCTGGGTACCCAAGAAAAAGGAAGATGCTGAAGCCATCCGCTCAGGTAAACTGAGACCAACTCAAATAAAAGAAGAAGATAGAGACTACTATTTGGAGCGTCGTTATCCTGCATTTGGTAACTTGGTACCTCGTGACGTTGCTTCGCGTGCTGCGAAAGAGCGTTGTGATGCAGGTTATGGGGTTGGAACCACAGGTCTGGCTGTATATCTTGACTTTGCCGATGCTATCAAGCGTCTTGGAAAGGATGTGGTTGAGGCGCGTTATGGAAACTTGTTCCAAATGTACGAAAAGATTGTAAACGACAATCCATACGAGACTCCTATGATGATTTACCCTGCTATTCACTATACAATGGGTGGCTTGTGGGTTGACTACGAACTGATGACCACGGTGCCTGGCCTGTTTGCAATTGGTGAGGCTAACTTCTCTGACCACGGTGCTAACCGTCTTGGTGCATCTGCACTTATGCAGGGATTGGCTGATGGATACTTTATTCTGCCTTACACTATTCAGAATCATCTGGCTGACCAGATTAATGTTCCGAGATTTTCGACCGACAGACCTGAGTTTGTGGAAGCTGAAAAGGCTATCCAGGATCGTATAGACCGTTTGATGAATGTCAAAGGTACTATGTCTGTTGACTCTATCCATAAGAAACTTGGTCGAGTAATGTGGGACTTTGTTGGTATGGGACGTGAAGCAGAAGGTTTAAAGAAGGCTATCAAGGATATTAAAGAGGTTAAGAAGGAGTTCTGGTCGAATGTTAGAATACCGGGAAGCGGTGATGATCTGAACCGTGAATTGGAAAAGGCGCTACGTTTGGCTGACTTTATAGAGATTGGTGAACTGATGGCTCATGATGCTTTAGATCGTGAGGAGTCTTGTGGCGGTCACTTCCGCCTTGAGCACCAGACTGAAGAGGGTGAAGCAATGCGTCATGATGACCAGTTTGCTTATGTTTCCTGCTGGGAATACAAAGGTGAGGACGCTGACCCCGTGATGTATAGAGAGCCGCTTGAGTATGAGTTCATCGTTCGTGAACAGCGTAACTATAAGTCGTAATTTTGAAAACAAATAAAATCATGGATAAAGATATTAATATAAAAGTCAAAGTATGGCGTCAGCGCGGACCCAAGGTTAAGGGTAAGTTTGTGACGTATGAATTAAAAAACATATCTCAGGGAAGTTCTTTCCTCGAAATGCTTGATATTCTTAATGAGCAGCTGATTAACAAAGGTGAGGAGCCTGTTGTTTTCGACCATGACTGTCGTGAGGGTATTTGCGGTATGTGTAGTCTTTATATAAATGGACATCCACACGGACCTGATGAGGATATCACAACTTGTCAGCTGCACATGCGTACGTTTAACGAAGGTGATACTATCACTGTTGAGCCATGGCGCTCAGCCGGATTCCCCGTTATTCGCGACTTGATGGTTGACCGTACTGCATTTGACAAAATCATTCAGGC
>CAYFUQ010000107.1:0-4772 GCA_964346415.1 uncultured Proteiniphilum sp. | reverse complement strand
CAATTACAAGAAAGTCAAAAGCCGGGAGTTTACTTCCTTTTCGGACAAGACGAAGAAACCGGCGACAACAAAGTGTATATCGGTGAAACGGAAAATGTATATTCAAGACTTCAAAACCATGTGACTAACAAAGAGTTTTGGAATGAAGTCATATTCTTTGTGAGTAAAGATGAGAACCTCACTAAGGCACATATTCGATTTCTTGAAAGTCGCCTGGTGCAGATAGCACGCTCTACTAAGCGATATATTATTGAAAATGGAAATGAACCTCAGGCTTCACCACTTCCTCGCGCCGACCAGGCTGCTATGGAAGAGTTCTTAACTTATATCAAACTGCTTCTTGGAGTATTAGGCCATAAGTTGCTGGAGAAAGTGGCTAAGTCAATCAACCAGCAAACATCCACAGATGCGACCAACCAGGATGACCAACAATCTCTTAAACTATATCTAAATATGGTTGGCGTAAAAGCACAAGCACTACAAACAGATGAGGGTATCGTAGTTCTCAAAGGCTCTGAAGCAGTGATGGAAACAAAGCCAAGTCTGGGGCTTGGATATAAAAACTTAAAAGAAAAGCTAATCAAAAACGAAGCTCTTCAACCTCAGGGCGACAAATATATCTTCCAACGAGACGTTATCTTCAGTGCACCTTCTGCTGCAGGTGCGGTTGTTGTAGGGCGAAATATGTCGGGACCTCAAGGTTGGAAAGATGCTAATGGAAAATCGCTGAAGGAGATTGAGGAAGAACAGATGGAAAAGGAAGTGTAAGTAATTCGCAGAGCAAAAATTGAACAAAGTGAGTTAAGCTATGATGTGAAAATCAGATTTATATCATTCTTTTTCACTATATTTGTCTTATTAATAATTCTAATCAGAAAACTATGAAACTAAAAGAACTACTAGACATAGCAAAAGGAGCTTTAAGCGAAGTAATCAATGTAGAGAATCCTGATTTTCGTCTCGAGGAAGTTAGATATGATAAAGACAACAAACTATGGGATATAACTGTATCATATCTAGCAGAGAATACCAACGAAAAGACCTCTTCATTCAATATGATTACATCTCCTATGTATAAGTATGAGAGAATATATAAACGACTGACCATTGATGAAGATAAAAATATTACTGGTCTTTATATCTTCGAAGGGGCATGATATTAATAGATGCAAATGCTCTGCTGGTCCTAATAGTAGGATTAATTGATCCTAAACTTATAGGTCACCACAAGCGTACTTCAATCTATGACGAAGAGGACTTCATAAACTTAGTGGCTGTTATACAAGACTTAGAGAACCTCATTGTTTTACCCAATGTTTGGACAGAAGTTGACAATCTACTGAATGACTTTCGTGGAGGACTTAAAGAACCCTATATCAGTACCATCATAAGCACGATTAAAAAAGCCACCGAAAAGTTTTTAAAATCAGTAACCGTCGTTGATATGTATGAATTCTATGATCTTGGTTTGACGGATACTTTACTATTAGAATATGCCAAGAAGTGTGATTTTTTAATTACATCAGACTCCAGCCTATCAGATTACGCTGTTGCAAATGGAGTAAAGGTCTATGACTTGGTAAAAGCAAGAAATGAAAGACTTTGATTAAATAACACTATATTAAAAATACCGCCCCCAACGCCCGGAAAATATTTTTCAGGCGTTCCTTTTTTTACTACCTTTGACATTCTCATGCCCACAAGCACTGAGAGCCACTTTTAACATCAATCATTTACCGTATACTCATACACCTATATGAAGATAAAATTTAAAGAGCAAAGTTTTCAGCTAGATGCAGTGCAGGCAGTGGTAGATTGCTTTGCCGGACAAAAGCTCAAAACAAATCGTTTTACCTTACAGCGCAGTGCCGACCTAATCAAAAAAGCAAAACAAGAAGCACAAAAAGCAGTGCAGTCAAGTTTTAGCGAAGAGCTGTTTGAAGATATTGGATATCGAAACAGCACAATAAGAATAACTCCTGAACAGATTTTAAACAACATTCAGGAGGTGCAAAAGAAAAACGATATCATCCTAAATAGAGAACTAGATATAGTGCCCCGCTCCAAGTTGGGTCTCAATCTCACCATTGATATGGAAACAGGTACGGGAAAAACCTATACCTACATCCGCACCATGTATGAGCTAAACAAGCATTATGGTTGGAGCAAGTTTATTATTGTAGTTCCCAGCATAGCCATTCGTGAGGGTATTCACAAGTCGTTTGACATGACCGAAGAACACTTTCAGGAGATATACGGACACAAGATTAATCGCTTTATATACGATTCTAGTCGCCCGCAAGATATTGAGTCCTTTGCTGCCGACAATCGCATCAGCGTGATGATAATAAACACACAAGCCTTTGCTTCACGCAGTGCCACTGCTCGAAGAATTTATCAGGAGCTAGACCAATTTGGTTCGCGCAAACCAATTGAAATTATATCAAAGACCAACCCCATACTTATTATAGATGAGCCTCAATCGGTGGGGCGTGTTGGTTCTGCTTCGCTTGAAAAGATGGAGGAGTTTGAGCCCCTCTTCATCTTGCGCTATTCTGCCACACATGCCGAGGTATATAACAAGGTGTTTCGTCTGGATGCACTGGATGCTTACAGAATGCAGTTAGTAAAGAAGATTCAGGTGAAGGGTATAAACCTAAAAGGAACTACAGGAACGTCAGGATATCTATATCTGGAGCATATTGAATATAGTGCCAACAATCCACCCGTTGCCATAGTAGAATATGAAGAACGCCGAAGCGGTGGTGGCGCGCGACGTGTGCGCAGGCGTTTAAGCCAAGGCGATAATCTGTTTGTGCTTTCGGGCGAACTACCCGCTTATCAAAACATGACTATCTCTGAGATAGATGGATTTCAAAACAAGATAGTTATTGCAGGGCAAGACGTATATCCCGGCGATGTGCTCAATAATGATGAAGACGAAGCCCTGTTTCGCCGAATACAGATTAGAGAGACCATAAAGTCGCATTTGGAAAAAGAAAAACAAATGTTCAAACGTGGTGTTAAGGTGCTGTCGCTTTTCTTTATTGATGAAGTGGCAAAGTATCGCCAATATGACGAAGATGGCGAACCCACACCCGGCGAATATGCCAAAATGTTTGAAGAGGAGTATGCAAAAGCGGTTTATGAATACATTGATCTCTTTGATGAAGAATTCAACAAATACTTGCACGACACTCACTACGATAAGATACACAAACTATACGCACCCGAAGAGTATAAACAATACCTGCGCCGCGACAAAGCCGACGAGGTGCACCAAGGCTATTTCTCTATAGACAAAAAAGGGCGTGCCATAGATTCGGCAATAAAAAGGGGAAGCGATTACTCTGACGATGTTTCGGCCTACGAGCTGATAATGAAAGATAAGGAGCGACTGCTAAGCTTTGACGAGCCCACACGCTTTATCTTCTCACACTCTGCCCTCAAAGAGGGTTGGGACAATCCCAACGTGTTTCAGATATGTACTCTAAAGAATAGTGACAGCGGGTCCGAAATTCGTCGCCGACAAGAAGTGGGGCGTGGCATGCGACTGTGTGTCAACAAAGAGGGGGTGCGTCAAGACTCCGAACTGCTGGGCGGACAGGTGCACGATATAAACCGACTAACCGTTGTAGCCTCCGAAAGTTATGAAGACTTTGCACGTGGCTTGCAAAAAGAAATAGCCGACACATTGGGCGAACGTCCCACTGTTGCGGATATCAATTATTTTACCAACAAGGTATTGACAGACAATGCGGGGGTTACCAAACTACTCACTGCCAATGACGCCGCAAATTTGCTGTTTGAGCTTCGTGGCAATAATATATTAGATAAAGCTTTTAAAGTAACCGACGAGGGTATCAAGGCTGTAGAGGAGAATACACTGACTCTCTCAGAAGATTTTCAGCCCTACGTCGCTTCCATATCCTCACTTCTTCAAAACGTGTATATGGGTATTCCGCCTGCGCCTGTGGATGAGCGAAAAAACATCACTGTGAGCACCAATGCCAACTACGACAAGCAAGAGTTTCAGGAATTGTGGAGCAGAATTAATCTCAAAACAGTTTATGAAGTTAGGTTTGATACCGACAAACTGATAGAGGATAGCAAAAACAAAATCAACAAAGACCTCAATATTAGCAAACGCCGATACCAAATAATCACCGGCGAACAGCGACAAGTGAACACAAAGGAGGAGCTAAAACAAGGGGAGGGAATAGTGGCAACTGATACTGCCAACGAAACCATCAACAGCGACATATATAGCGACACGGTGTATGACCTGATTGGCGAGATTGAAAACCTTACCAACCTTAAGCGCGCCACCATTGTAGCCATTCTGCAGAAGATTAAGCAGGACAAGTTCTTTATGTTCCGCCAAAATCCCGAAGAGTTTATTGGCAAAGTGGCAGGTATAATCAACGAAGTGAAGGCTAGCCTAATATTCAATAATATAGTTTATCACAAAATTGAAGAGCGCTTTGATGCCAAAACAATATTTGGCAATGACCAAAACATGTTGCGCTCCGACACAGTGTTGAAAAAGCATATATATGATTTTATCAACACCGACTCGAAAACGGAACAGGAGTTTGCCCGCAACCTAGAGCTTGCGGCAGAGGTGGTAGTATATGCCAAACTTCCTCGCGGATTCTACATCAGCACCCCAACGGGCAAGTATAATCCCGATTGGGCCATAGTGTTGGATAAAGATAAGGTGAAACACATCTACTTTATAGCCGAAACCAAAGGGAGCGATAAGGAATCGG
>CAYFUQ010000106.1:0-4853 GCA_964346415.1 uncultured Proteiniphilum sp. | reverse complement strand
AAAAAAGAAGCTGTCTAATGAAGTAAAACTTCATTGTGAGACAGCCTCTTTTTTAATCCAAATTTGTGAACGCACTTTTAAGAGTGTTTTATTGTTTTATCTGCTACCACCGGAAGTTCTGCCAGAACTTGTGCTTCTGCTGCTGTTAGTGTTGCTGCTTCTGGTGGTAGAGCTAGTCCCTGAGCTGCGAGTTGAACTAGAGGTGTTTTGTGAGCTTCTTACATTTGAAGTCCCGCTTGATCTTGTTGTAGCGCTGCTACTTCTCGTGCTGCTTGCGTTGTTACTTCTTGTGCTTGTTGTGCCACTGCTTCTTGTATTTGTTGTGCCGCTGCTTCTTGTGGTACCACCTGTACTGCTACTTCTTGCAGGAGTGGTAGTGCTGGTTCTGGTTGTCGTAGTACTTCCGGATCTGGTTGTACCTTGATTTGAAGAACGTGTCGTTTGAGTTGCACTGCTATTTTGAGTATTTCTTTGAGATGTTGCACTTTGTGAGCGAGTGGTTGTTGTGCTTTCTCTGCTTGTGTTGGAAGTCCTTCCTGAAGTTGTACCGCTGCTCCTTACAGTGCCGCTTGTTTCTCTGTTTGAACTAGTTACTCTGCTGTTAGTGGCGCTTCCTGATGCTGCTCTGCTGCTTCCGGGATTGTAAACGGAAACGGTTCTGTCGCTGACAGTTGTTCTTCCGGAACGGCTGTTTGTGTCAAGTGTTCTTACAGTTACAGATCTACCTGTTGTATTTTGGTATTCTCTGGCCGAAGGACCACTGTAGTATGTATTGTTATTGTAAATATATGTATTGTTTATAATTGTTGTTCTATTATAAATTGTAGCATAACTACTTCTTCTGCCATAATATCTGTGCATGTTTTGCTGATACATATATCTGTTTGGCAGGAAAGTCCAGTGGGTTACAGGTATATTGATATTTATGCTGATACCCATACGAGGCCCCATTGGAGCCCATCCGTAATATCCGCCACCTGTACGCCATGATACCCATGCAGGAGCCCACTCATATCCCGGCACCCAAGCCCACCCGTAGTAATTGTCGTAGAACCAACGTCCATAATGGAAAGGAGCCCAGCCCCATGAAAAATCAGAAACCCATGTGTTCCCATAATCTGTCATAACCCAATAGCCGTTGGTAGCATAAGGATGAAATCCTGATCTTACTCTTGGAACCCATACCTCACCATATACTCCGTGTCTTATCCAGTTGCCGTGGGGACTTAGAGCATTGTGAAACACTTGCAGTGAAACACCGCCGCCATTATCGTAATAATAGTCATCGTAATGACTTTGTGCGTATGATTGTCCTTGAATTGACATGCATGACGTTGCAAACAAGGCGATAATGGAAATTACCAGGGTATTTATTAACGTTTTCATCATTCTAATTTTTAAAGGGTTCAACTTTTTCTTCTTTGCCATTATGACAGATAAAATGTTCAATGGTTTAACTCTTATCATTTCCAAACTATATTATAATACAAAAGCTACCTTCCAAGGCAGCCTTTGTGTATTTATGTCAGATAAACTGTTTCTATTAAAATACCTGATCGATTCCTGCAAATCCCATAAAGGCCATTGCTATAATTCCGGCAGTGATTAGCGCAATCGGAATGCCCTCCATTGCTTTGGGTACTTTTGTGAGAGATAGTTGCTCTCGAACGCCGGAAAAGATTATCAATGCCAGGGCAAATCCCAGAGAAGTTGCAATGGCAAATACTACTGATTGTAATAAAGTGTAATCTTTTTGGATAACCAATATTGCTACTCCAAGTATTGCACAGTTGGTAGTAATTAGCGGTAAGAAAACTCCAAGAGCCTGATATAGGGCGGGGGAGACTTTCTTTAGTATTATTTCAACCATTTGAACCAATGCTGCAATCACCAGAATAAAGGTAATTGTTTGCAGATATTGAAGTCCAAACTGGTCCAGGATGCCTTTCTGTAAAAGGAAGGTTACGATAGTTGCAATGGTAAGCACAAAAGTCACTGCCACTCCCATGCCTATGGCGGTGTCAACTTTCTTTGAAACTCCCAGGAAAGGACAGATGCCCAGAAATTGAGAGAATATAATATTATTGACAAAGATGGCTACTATAATTAATCCAATGTATTCCATAATGTGTTTTTTTTTGTACTACAAAAAGTTACGCTTTACTCTTTTGTATTTTATTAAAAATAGCAATTAAGAATCCAAGTACGATAAATGCGCCCGGAGCCAGAACGAAAATAAGAGACCCAAATTGCTCAGGATATATGGTCACAGAGAATACTTTCCCTGTACCTAGTAATTCACGTACAGTTCCCAACAGAGTTAATGCGAGCGTAAACCCCAATCCTATACCCAAACCATCAAAAGCAGAAGCCAAGACTCCGTTTTTTGAAGCAAAAGCTTCAGCTCTCCCCAATACAATACAGTTTACTACGATTAGTGGTATAAAAATGCCTAAGCTCTCTGCCAACGCAGGAACATATGCGTTCATCATCATTTCAACTACGGTAACGAATGCTGCAATAACCACAATAAATGCCGGGATACGTACCATGTCGGGAATCACATTCTTGAGAAGGGAGATGGCAGCATTTGAGCAAATCAGCACAAACATGGTTGCCAGACCCATACTCATGCCATTAATCGCTGAACTGGTAGTTGCCAATGTAGGGCACATACCTAAAAGCAAGACAAAAATTGGATTCTCTTTAATTATACCGTTAACTATAACTTTTAGATTTTTATTCATGTTCATCTCCTTTCTCTATCGAATCACTATCTATTAATTTTGTATCAGCATCCTGTAATGTAAGTGAATTACTAGCTGTGGTATTACTACCGGATTTGGAAACACTAAGTTTGTAAGCTTCAAAGGCCTTGTTCACTGCTTCCAGAAAAGCACGTGAGGTAATCGTAGATGCCGTTATTGCATCTATTTGTCCTCCATCTTTGTTAACCTGCAGCATTCCCTCGTGCATATTTCTGCCTACAACATTTTGCGATGGCCTGTCCGGGTCTTTAAACCAATCAGTCATTTTTGAGCCCAACCCGGGTGTTTCAGCATGCGATAAAACAGAATAATTAATTATTTTACTTTTCGTGTCGAAGCCAACCATAATTTCTATATCACCACTAAACCCATTGCTTGAAAATGAACTAATAGCAAATCCAACCACTTCATTTCCTTTAAGTGCCGGGTACACCATAAGTGAGTCGCCGTTCTCGGTTGACATCCAGTAAGATTCATTGGCCGGGCTGTTGTCAAACTCAGGCACGACATCCTTAATGGCATTCTCTAACTTTTGTGCTTTAGCAATTGCTATTGGTTCTGCAGTAAGTTTGTTAACCTGCGATAGTATTAGCCCCACCACTACAGTAATTATAAAGAGTGACAGGAACATATTTCTGAATGTAGATTCTAATTTAGCCATTTTTGATTACCTCCCCGAATCTCTTAGGTTTTGTGTAATTGTTTATAAGAGGAGTGAAGGCATTCATAAGAAGAATAGCAAATGAAACTCCTTCAGGATAAGCACCCCACAAACGTATTGCAACTGTTATGAATCCTATACTAACACCATAAATTAGCATGCCTGACTTTGTAAGTGGTGAAGTAACATAATCTGTTGCCATGAAAACTGCTCCCAGCATCAATCCACCCGAAAATAAATGAATGAGCGGATTGAACATTGGTTCAGGGTTAAACAGATATATTATCCCGGTGAAGACTCCAACTGTTGCGATAATTGATATAGGAATATGCCATGTAATAACTCGTTTCCAAAGCAAGTAAACCAGTCCTATGAGTAGTGCCAGTGCACTCATCTCACCAATGGAACCACCTTCAAACCCAAAGAACATACTGGTCAGTGTTGGTAGTGACTCGGGCGCGTCGGCTAAGTTGCCCAAAACAGTTGCAGAAGTCACTGCATCTGTTGAGGCTCCTACAGAAGGTGCAGGCCATGTGGTCATTTGTGCGGGGAAAGAAATCAACAAGAATATCCTACCCGCTATAGCCGGATTAAAGATATTATTTCCTAATCCTCCAAAAGCCATCTTCACAACACCAATACTGAACAGTGCACCCAGTGCCAAAATCCATATCGGTAAGTTTGACGGAACGTTGAATGCTAATAACACACCTGTTATAATTGCGGAGCCATCCCCAATGGTTGGTTGTTTCTTAAATATAAACTTGGTGATGAGGTATTCAAACCCCACACAAAACAGAACGGCTAGTGCAGTAATAACCACTGCGTCCAACC
The DNA here is from genome assembly GCA_964346415.1 of uncultured Proteiniphilum sp. GTDB lineage: Bacteria > Bacteroidota > Bacteroidia > Bacteroidales > Dysgonomonadaceae > Petrimonas. Next base: position 590 of record CAYFUQ010000106.1, on the reverse strand, counting down.
TAAACACATATACAGCAACCAGAAATGCCGGTATCATGGCAATCAGCACGTTGTACATGTTTTTTTCAATGGAGTCACCACTGTGTATGTGTGGTGACGGTGATACAATTAATTTGTTTTCCATAAATCTTAAATTCCAGTAGTGGAACTTATATATTTAGTTGTTAAAATACTTAGTTATGCTTCTTTTCGTTCACGAATGATTTTGGTAACTCTGCTTTTGCCTAAACGAATATAATCGAGTAACGGACGGTCGGCCGGACAAACATAGCTACATGAGCCACACTCGATGCAGTCGGTAATACGATTTGCTTCTGCTTTATCCCACACCTCATATTCTGTGAGGTTCATCAGTTGCGTTGGGTTAAGTCCCATAGGACAAACGTTCACACATTTACTACAGCGAATACAATCTCTCATAGTATTGCGACGTGACTCTAGAGTTGGGATAATTAAAACTCCCGATGTGCCTTTTGTTACAGGGATATCGGTACTGCCAATTGCTTTACCCATCATAGGGCCGCCGCTCACTACCTTTCCGGTAGTTTCCGGTAATCCTCCTGCAAAGTCAATCAGCGAAGTTAATGGAA
>CAYFUQ010000105.1:0-5081 GCA_964346415.1 uncultured Proteiniphilum sp. | reverse complement strand
TAACTTGCCACTCTTGTATCCTGATGCTCTTTTACCGTTCACTAACTCACATCACTTGTAATCTTACACCATTATTCGGTATGTGAACTTGCGAGCCTTGCGACTTCAGCATTCTTTTCCGTTTTCGAACTTGCTAACCTCCACAACTTCCATACTTTTATAGGTTTGTGAACTTGCGTATCCCGCAACCCTATGCCTTATTTAGGATTTCCGAATTGCAGTGCTTGCAACCTCCAACCTCTTTTCGTTTTCATTCAAATTTCTATGATATGTGTTTGTTGTGTCCAGTTAATCAGTTGCTTAAGTGTGGTCGTTGCAATTGTAAAGGTACTCATAAAGTTGAAAACAGCAAGTTTTTTTGGAGTTGTTTTAAATTAATTTTACTCGCTTCGCTTGCTGATTAGCGCTCACTGCGTTCGCTGGTTAAAGGTTTATTGCTCGCTGCGCTCGTTGATTAGAGGATTAGCACTCACTGCGTTCGCTGGTTAAAGGTTTATTGCTCGCTGCGCTCGTTGATTAGAGGATTAGCACTCACTGCGTTCGCTGATTAATCCTCTAATCCTCTAATCCCCTAATCCCCTAATCCCCTAATCCCTTAAACCCCTAATCTCAACTTATAACTCATAACTCATAACTCATAATTTAATTAATTTCCCTATCTTTGACCTTGAATTAGTATCGAATTGTAAATATTATAATATGAAATATATAGGTGCGCATGTGAGTGCGGCAGGTGGGGTTGAGAATGCTCCACTGAATGCTGAGAAAATTGGTGCGAAGGCTTTCGCTTTTTTTACTAAGAATCAACGACAATGGAAGGCGGCTGATTATAAAAGTGCTACTATCGACAGCTTTAAGAAGAATTGTAGTGAGCTGAACTATTCGCCCGATCATATATTGCCTCATGCCAGTTATTTGATTAATCTGGGACACCCTGAGGAAGAGGCGCTGGATAAATCCCGCGATGCTTTCTTTGATGAAATGAAGAGGTGTGAGCAACTGGGACTGAACAGGCTTAACTTTCATCCGGGCAGTCATCTCAACAAAATAGAGATTGATGCGTGTCTGGATCGTATTGCGGAGTCGATTAACATGGCGCTGGAGAGAACAAATGGTGTGGCTGCGGTGATAGAGAATACTGCAGGGCAAGGTACTAATCTTGGTCATGCTTTTGAACAAATAGCTCATATTATAGATAAAGTGGAGGACAAAAGCCGTGTGGGCGTTTGCATCGACACTGCTCACGCTTTGGCTGCAGGTTATGAGATGAGAAGCAGGGATGACTTTGAGAAAACATTCAACGCTTTTGAGCAGATTGTTGGTTTTGAGTATCTGAAAGGGATGCATATCAACGATTCTAAGAAGGAGGTGGGTACTCGTGTGGATCGTCACGATAGTCTGGGTAAAGGGGTGATGAACATGGACCTTTTTGGATTTATCATGAATGATTCACGTTTTGATGATATGCCGCTGATATTGGAAACGCCCGAGCCTGAGATATGGGCTGATGAGATTAAGTTGCTTTATGCACTTCAAAAATAAAAAATAGTAATATAATATATGTCTGAACTTCGTTTTAAAGCTATAAGGGAGGCGTCGAGGAGAGAGCCTCTTGAGGTTTCTGCACCGTCGCAATTGCCTTCGGAATATTTTGGTAAGAATGTGTTTAACAGGAAACAGATGTCTAAGTATCTTTCGAAAGATACGCTGAGGACTGTTTTGGAGGCTATAGATCAGGGTGTGACGCTGCATCGCGAGATTGCCGACCATGTGGCGGCAGGTATGAAACGGTGGGCGATAGAGATGGGAGCCACTCATTATACGCACTGGTTTCAGCCGCTGACTGAGGGTACTGCCGAGAAACATGACTCTTTTATCGACTATGTGAATGGTCCGTCGGGTGATATTATTGAGCAGTTCACCGGGAAACTGCTGGCACAGCAGGAACCTGATGCATCGAGCTTTCCAAGTGGTGGAATTCGCAACACATTTGAAGCGAGAGGTTACACGGCCTGGGACCCATCGTCGCCGGCTTTTATTATTGATGATACTTTGTGTATCCCCACTGTTTTTATCTCTTACACGGGTGAGGCTCTGGATTATAAAACACCTTTGCTGAAGGCTTTGTCGGCAATTGACAAGGCGGCTGTGGATGTGTGCAGGTTGTTTATGCCTGAGGTGAAGAAGGTTTATTCATATCTTGGCTGGGAGCAGGAGTATTTTCTGGTTGATCAGGCTTTGTATGATGTGAGACCCGATTTGAGTCTGACCGACCGTACGCTGATGGGGCACGAGAGTGCGAAGAATCAGCAGCTGGGCGATCACTACTTTGGTGCTGTGCCGCCACGAGTGGTTTCGTTTATGCGTGAGGTGGAATTTGAGGCTTATAAATATGGTATTCCATTAAAAACCCGTCACAACGAAGTTGCACCAAATCAGTTTGAGCTTGCGCCTATCTTTGGGGAAACAAATCTGGCGGTAGATCAGAACTTGCTGATTATGTCACTGATGCATAAGATAGCGGCAAAGCATAAGTTTAAATTGTTGTTGCACGAAAAACCCTTTGCGGGTGTGAATGGTTCGGGCAAGCACAACAACTGGTCGCTCTGTACCGATACGGGAGTGGGGCTATTTACTCCCGGAAAGACTGCTAACGAGAATCTAGTATTTATCACATTCCTTGTGAATACGCTGATGGCTGTTTACAAGCATAATGCTTTGCTGAAAGCATCTATTATGTCGGCTGGTAATGCGCATCGCCTGGGTGCCAACGAGGCACCGCCTGCCATTATCTCTGTGTTTTTGGGTAAGCAGATTGCTTCGGTGCTGGACAGGATCGAGCAAAGCTCGGAAGATGACGATATTACGGTGGAGGGATTGAAAAAAATGAAGCTGGGAATTTCGCATATTCCTGAAGTGTTAATTGATAATACTGACCGTAACCGTACTTCACCATTTGCTTTTACGGGCAATAGGTTTGAGTTTCGTGCTGTGGGTTCGTCGGCCAACTGTTCGTCGGCAATGACAGCACTCAACAGTGTTGTGACTGCTCAGCTGATTGACTTTAGACGGAGTGTGGATCAGAAAACAGAGAAGGGGATGAAGACAGAACAGGCTGTTTTCGATACTCTTCGTCAATATATAAGAGAGAGCAAGCCTATTCGCTTTGAAGGGAATGGATACAGCGACGAGTGGAAAGCGGAGGCTAAGGAGCGGGGACTGGATTGCGAAAACAGCGTGCCGCTTATTTACGATGCTTATTTGTCGGAGCAGTCTGTGGATATGTTTGATACGACAGGAGTGTTGAGTAAAACGGAACTTCTTGCACGCAATGAGGTGAAATGGGATACGTATATAAAGAAAATACAGATTGAAGCCCGTGTACTGGGCGACTTGTGTATGAATCATATTATACCGGTGGTGAAGCGTTATCAGTCGATGTTGCTTGAAAACCTGTACAGAATAAAGACTCTCTTCGAAGGTGAAAAAGCTAAGAATCTATCTGCGGATGATGAGGATTTGATAGTGGATATTGGCGAGCATATTGCTGCCATAAAAGAGAATGTGGAGCTGATGGTGGAGGCGCGAAAGAGAGCTAATCGCATAGATGATGTAAGAGAGCGGGCAATAGCTTATCATGATACCGTGGAGGTACTTTTTGATACAATCCGTTATCATACCGATAAGCTGGAACTTATTGTTGATAATCAGATGTGGACGCTACCCAAGTACAGAGAATTGCTGTTTATAAGTTGATAGCATCAGATTGTAGTCACACTAATTAATTTAATTGATGACAAGTAACTGTTTTTGATATAAAATATGAATTGTTATTGAAATGTTTTTATAACTTTGTGTTGAAAATAAAGCTAGTGACATTAATTGTCAGGTACTAATTATTAACATTATCAATTATACTACTATGAGTGAAGAAATGAACAATGTTACGGAGTATGATGAGGATAAATCCATTGAGTTTATCCGCGAGCTGCTTCCGGCCGCAATAAGAGATAATATCTCGGATGATGAAATCGGCTATGTGGTTGATTTGGTCTACGATTTTTATGAAGATGAAGGTCTCTTTGAGGAAGATGACGAAAGTGAAATCATAATTGATGAGGAAAAGATGATTGACTATGTCATTAAAGCTGCACGTAAAGATAAAGTACGTGATTTTACCGATGATGAGATTAAAAACATTGTGATGGGTGAGCTGGCATATTGTGATTCTTTGAACTTATTTGACTAAAACTACTAATAAACAATTTATTTTTTTACAGAAACAGAATTAACTATGAAACAATTATCAAAACTATTTGGCATCATTTTACTAAGTGGTGCAATGATTTTTTCGAGCTGTGGCGCAAGCAATACAGTTAAGGGTACAGGAATTGGTGCCGGAGCAGGTGCTGCTTTGGGTGCAGGTATTGGTGCTATCTTTGGTGGCAGTAAAGGTGCTGCATGGGGTGCCGGAGCCGGAGCAGTGGTAGGTGGAACTTCAGGTGCTATCATCGGAAAGAAAATGGACAAACAGGCAAAGGAACTTGCTGCAATCGAAAATGCTCAGGTTGAGAAAATCAATGATGGCGAAGCTATCAAGGTTACTTTCGAATCGGGACTTTTGTATGCTACCAACTCAAGCACATTGAACGAAGCTTCACGCGCATCATTGGATAAGTTTGCAACTTCGTTGCTGAACAACCCTGACACTGATGTGAAAATTTATGGTCACACCGATAGCACAGGTAATGATAATATTAACAATCCTCTTTCTGAACAACGTGCGAAATCAGTTTACAACTATCTGATTTCAAAAGGTGTGTCAGGTGCCAGACTTGAGTCGGCAGGATTTGGTTCTACACAACCAATCAGCGACAATGCAACTGTTGAAGGCAGAGCACAGAACCGTCGTGTGGAAGTGTATATCCTTCCAAATGCCAAGATGATTGAAGATGCTCAAAAAGAGGCTCAATAATCTGAAGTGCAGTTAAATATTTCAACAAAAATCGTGTCATCGTAATGATGGTACGATTTTTTTATGTGTTAATCTTATTGTTAATACTGTTAAGCTATAAAAAAGT
>CAYFUQ010000104.1:0-5144 GCA_964346415.1 uncultured Proteiniphilum sp. | reverse complement strand
GGTGATTTGGAAATTTTTGTGACAGGATTCCACGGTACGGCTTATGTACAGGTTGTGGGAGGCAGAACTTCATTGCAAGGCAGTTTCGATGTTTATGAAATGGGCTATGAAGTATTTGGAATTGGTTCTATCAGAGCAGGAAGCTACACTCTGAGGGTGATATTGGGTACTGAGGAATTTGAGGGCACCTTTGAAAAGGCTACAGTGGGCCGATAAACATTTTAAAAATTAAGATTATGACGGAAAACTATTTATTATCAAACGTAAGTGCCTGTACTTTTAACTTCAATAATGGTGAAAGAACAGTTATGAAGCCATCATCTGGGGACGAGGTTGTTATGATTAGATTTATCTCAAGAAAGTCAAGACAAACAGATTTTCAGGATAAAGTAATCTCAAACTATCTTGATTCTAACGATGTTACTGAATTGGCAAACAGATGTGGATATGATTGTTTGAAGTCTTTTACACGACATTTTAAAAAGCACTTCAACAATACACCTTATCAGTGGATGCTGGAAAGGAAAATGGAGGAGATTCGCTATTTAGTTCTAAATTCAGACTTTCCTATTCAGGAAATTGCAAGCATGTATAACTTTAAGAGCACGGCTCATCTGGTAAACTCTTATAGTGCGAAATATGGTATTCCGCCACTGAGAGAGAGACTTCAGGAGAGTAACAAAAAAGAAGCAGGTTGATTGCAGAAGCCTATGCGCGTAATTTTTTCTTTACACAATCTGCATTAAGTAAAAAGCACTCCTAGATATTTAGGAGTGCTTTTTTCATATTATAGTTTATAGTCGTAATGACTAATTAGCTAATCCAGCGTACGTAGGCGAAGTCCATACGGTGTGGGAGCTCAGCATTCTTTGGATATACCCTGAAAGCATACTGATGAGTTCCCGGTACATTGAAAGCTTGCTTGGACTGGAAATACATCTTAGTACCTTCGGTCTTCACAAGGTCCAGGTCATATTTCTCCAGGAACGTGGTCTTGTGATTAACTGAATCGAAGTTTACCAACACACATTCTACACCAATATCGGCAGCAAGGTTCTTCTTGTCGATAACAATTTCACCATATACCTTTTTGTTGTTGCCATTGATGCTGATGTTCTGAATAGAATCGAACTCAGCTTTTACAACCTCAATCTGATCCCAGTTGGCAGCAGTAGCTTCTTTCCATTTCACAATATCTTTCGCTTTTGCGTAGTTGTTGGCTATTATCTCTTTTGAGCGTTTGCCAAGCTTGTTGTAGAAGCGATCGAAGTAGTCGTCCATCATTCGCTTGGTGGTGTAGTGAGGACCGATTTTAGCAATCGAGTTCTTCACATATTTAATCCACTCGGGCGAATATCCTTTATCATTCTGAGCATAGTAAAGCGGAATGATTTCAGTTTCGAACTTTGAGTATATTGTGGAAGCGTCCAGTTGATCCTGATAGGCCTGGTTCTCGTAGAGTTTATCTTCGGTAAGAGCCCAGCCTGCTCCTTCTGTATAACCTTCGTACCACCAACCATCTTTTACAGAGAAGTTGAGTACACCGTTCATAATTGCCTTCTCGCCTGATGTACCTGATGCTTCCTGACGACGTGTTGGTGTGTTGAGCCAGATGTCAACTCCTGAGATCAATCGTTTTCCAAGACGCATGTCGTAGTTCTCAAGGAAGATAATCTTGCCAAGGAACTCGGGACGACGCGAAATCTCAACAATATGTTTGATAAGTCCCTGACCTCCGCCATCGGCAGGGTGTGCCTTACCTGCAAACAGGAATGTAACGGGACGTTCGGGATTGTTGAGTAGTTTTGACAGACGATCCAGGTCTGAGAATAGCAGGTGTGCACGTTTGTAGGTTGCAAATCTGCGTGAGAATCCGATAATGAGTGAATCGGCTTTTATCTCATCAATCATGTTAAGGATACGAGATGGATCGGCCTGATTTCTCAACCACCCATCGGTAAACTGTGTTTTGATATAGTCAACCAGTTTACGCTTCAGGTGCATACGTTGCTCCCAAACTTTCTCGTCGCTTAGTTCATATATCTTTTCCCAGATATCGGGGTTAGATTGATCCTCATAGAATGTTTTGTCGAAGTTCTCTTCGTATAGTCTCTTCATAGAAGAAGTTGCCCATGTGGGTAAGTGAATACCGTTGGTAACATATCCTACGTGAAGTTCTTCCGGGAAATACCCTTTCCATACGGGTTGGAACATTTCCTGTGACACGGTTCCGTGAAGCTTGCTCACACCGTTTGCCTCTTGTGCAGTGTTGAGAGCAAATACGCTCATAGAGAATTTATCTTGCGAACCGGGGTTTTCGCGTCCCATATCCATAAATTGCTGCCAGCTTATGCCAAGCTTATGAACAAATGGTTCTAGATATTTGTGCATCAATGATTCTTCGAAATAGTCGTGACCTGCAGGCACAGGTGTGTGCACTGTGTAGAGTGTGGATGCACGAACAACTTCCAAAGCTTCGTTGAATGATAGTTTTTCGTCCTGAATGTAATCAGCAAGTCTCTGTGCACTGATGAATGCAGCGTGACCTTCGTTCATATGATATACTTCTTTTTTGATGCCAAGTTTCTTTAGCAACAGCATACCACCGATACCAAGCAGATATTCTTGCTTCATACGATTTTCCCAGTCACCACCATATAGCTGATAAGTGATGAAGCGGTCGAACTCGCTGTTCATCTCCACATCTGTATCCAGCAGATATAGTTTGATGCGTCCTACAGATACTTCCCATACATAAGAATAAACTATGCGATCGTGGAAAGGAACTTCAAGAATCATGTGTGAGTTGTCTCCGTTCAATACGGGTTTGATAGGCAGACAGCCAAAGTTTTGGAATTCGTAGTTGGCAATCTGTTGTCCTTCTGTAGAGAGTGACTGTGTGAAATATCCCTGACGATACAGGAATCCTACCGCTGTCATGTCAACGCGGCTATCACTTGCTTCTTTCAGATAGTCTCCTGCAAGTACACCCAATCCTCCCGAATATATTTTCAGGATATGGCTCAAGCCATATTCCATGCTGAAATATGCTATGCTAGGACGTTCTTTATTGTAGGGAACAGCCATATAGTCTTTGAAAGACTTATAAGCTTTGTCAATTTTTGAAAGTATCTCCTTGTCTTTTATAACTTCTTCTGTTCTATCTTTCGACAAGTTCTGAAGAATTGCCACCGGGTTGGTGTCATGCTTTTCGTATCCGGCAGGATCCAGCGCTTTAAATACATCCTTTGCTTCTTCATTCCACACCCACCATAGGTTGTGTGCAATTTCGTCCATCGGCTTCAATTCGTCGGGCAAAATAGAATGAACATGAATGTCGCGCCATACCGGCTCATTTGAATTACTTGTTTTAATGCTCATAATTATTGTTGTTAAAATGTTTTGTTAAAGTTGTTGATTAAGACAGCTGAGGTTAGTCAACTCTAAGCTGCGCAGGCCTTGAAAGTCTGACAAATGAATTATGCAGTGCCTTGCTATATGCCTCTTCATAGTGTATGATGAAGTGGGGCCAGTCGCTTTTTTCTGAAAGTTTGTAAGCGCAATCGCGCAGCATCGTGATTTGTTCAACACTTTTGAGCGAGAAGTCGAGAATGATTTCTGCAATTTCTTTTGCTACGTCTGCTGAGTTGTAGTCATCTCTGAATATTACCTCAACACCGTCGTCTATTCCTTTTTTGTCGCCTGCCTTTTTAGCCCATGCTCCAAATCCTGATAAGGAAGTGGTGACAGTAGGTACCGAGAAAGCGATGCTTTCATGGGGAGTGTAGCCCCAGGGTTCGTAGTAGGAAGGAAATACGGTTAGGTCGAGCCCAATTAGCAGGTCGTAGTATGTTGCGTTGAAAATACCGTCATCACCATTTAGATAAGATGGTACGAATATCACCTTTACGCGGTCATCTTTTTCATTGCAAAAGCCGAGGTGGCGAAGTTGATTCATAACTTTATCGTTATGTGGGTCGTGAAGTTCGTGTGTCACAAAGGGACATCTGCCTTCTGCTTTGCATTCTTCACCATTGACCATAACGTTCATCAGATCTTCACGAGGTCCTTTGATCCAGCCGGGTACCATTATAAATGCAATTACGTCTTTAGACAAATGTTTCATTTGTCTGAGCATGTTCATTGCATCGATAAATACATCGATACCTTTATTTTTGTATTCGTAGCGTCCGCTGATACCAACCATCAGTGCATCTTTGTGAACGGAGTGCCCGAGAGTCTTTTCGGCTACATTCTTCAATATCTTCCTTGCACGTTTGATACCTGCTTTATGTCCGTTGCCCTTGGGAATGAATCCTTTTTCAAATCCGTTGGTTGTTACCACTTCGGGATGACGATGGAAGAACTGTGTACACTCCTGCGCAGTGATATCGCTCACGGTGGTGAGACAGTCAACATTCATTGCTGTTCGCTTTTCAACGGAGTGTTTAGCTTCCATTCCAAGCTGACGAGCCATCTGGTCGCCATTGTAGTTTTTAAGATTGTTGTAGAGTGGCAGTCCGTTGCCGGCAATGGAGCGCCCCATGCAAGTGGCATGAGTGGTGAATATGGTTGCTATCTTTGGAACAAACTTCTTTATATAGAGTGCTCCCATTCCCATTTGCCATTCGTTGAAATGGGCAATCACATTTTGAGATTCGAGATGATGAAAGCGATAAAAGCTTTCAATAACTACGCCGGAGGCATAGGCAAACATACAGGACTCGTCATAGTCGCCGTTGGCATACATTGAGTCAACTCCATAGTCTACCCACATTTGCGAATATATATCATTTTTCTGATCATAGAAACGATCGAATTTAGCCAGAATAACTATCGGTTGTCCCGGCACATCCCATCTGCCAACACGCACATCCAGGTTTTGGACAAGTTTTGCATGCTTGCGCCATTCACCAAAAATGGTTTTATCTTCTTTGAACCAGGGATTATTTCCATTTTCATGCACATCGGGTCCAACAAAAATGATTTTATCCTTGTGAGATTTTTGTAATGAGTTGGCTTTGGTTGATAAAACAGTATAAATACCTCCTACCTTATTACATGCCTCCCAGCTAGCTTCGAAGATGTAATCGGGGGTGAACTTTATATTTTTTGTCATAAACAGTATAGTTTTGAGGGACAAA
>CAYFUQ010000103.1:0-5201 GCA_964346415.1 uncultured Proteiniphilum sp. | reverse complement strand
CACACGACTATCATATTAAATAGGAAACCATATTCGGACTTGGCGACTACTGACAAGCTGAAATAGGAAACCCTATTCGGGCTTGACGACTACTGACATATTGAAATAGGAAACCCCAAAAGGTGAAAGTTTAAGAAAAAATTATAACTTTGTAAAATTGATTCCTAAGTATAAGAATAAAGCGAATGATATATAAGCTGTATGTTTAAAACCGAGAAAATAAAAACCAATGAAAAATTCCTTTCAATAGTATTTTGGTCAATTATAGGAATTACCGCATTTTTACTAACACAAAAGTTTTTTGAGTTCCACTTTTATTATGTAGAACAGCTACAATTATTTCTATATAATAAAATGTTTCTCTCCAAGTTATTTTATTCATATGGAGGCTTATCTGAACTAATTAGCAGATGGTGTATTCAATTTTATATTTATCCTAAAGCAGGGGCATTAATAAATACATTAATACTGTTGCTCGTTGCAATACTCATGTACGAAATTACAAAGAAGATCAACACGAATAACATTTCCCTTATATTATTTCCTCTTTTATCGTCTATTTTGTTTTTCTTCATTCACCTTGACCATAATTATTATGTTAGCGGGACAATTGCATATATCCTGGTATTGGCAACTTTCCTGGTCTTTTTAAATATTGATAAACATATAGTAAAGATAGCTGCTACAACGATGTTAGCGGTTTTACTGTTTTGGTGGGCCGGTTCAGCGGCTTATTTATTTGCCCTGACAGTCATCGTGTGGCAATTACTTTCCAATAAAAAACAAATATTATATTCTTTCATACCTTTAGCTTTAATTCTTATTCTGACTTATGTCGGTGTCAATTTGGGATGGATAGGCGACTATAAACAGGCTTTTTTACCCAGGCTATATTTTCACCCAAAGGTGACTCCATTACTATTAATTTATTTTAGTTGGGGGTTATTATTAGTATTAGTTTTGCTTGCATTTGCGTTAAAGGATAAAAGAATTTCACAAAAACTACAATATATTATTTCCCTTAGCCAAATAGCAATCGCCTGTGTTGTCATTTATTATCTAATGCCTAAATATGGACAATTGTCATCGTATCAATATAAAAAGTTAGATTATTACACAAGAATGGGCAGATGGGGCGACATTATTGAAGAAAGCAAAAAGCCATCGAGCAACTTATTACAAGCCTATTATATTAATATTGCCCTAATGGAGACCAATCAGTTAGGGAAACAGTTTCAAAAGTTAGATCTGAAAGGTGTTAGTGGCTTAATCCCTATAGAAAACAAGGAATTACCATCTTTATTAACGCTCAACGAATTAAACTTCTCACTTGGAGATATTGCAGCTTCTCAATCGTTTGCCTTCGAGAGTAATATTGCTATCTCAAAGACCGGTAGTCCACGCTTATATAAGCGCTTGGTACAAACTAACCTGATTAGTAAAAACCACTCTGTTGCCGAAAAATACATCAAATTACTGGAACAAACTCACTATTACAAAGAATGGGCTACAAAGCATCGCCGTTTTTTACACAATGATAAGGCTGTTGAAGAAGACCCGTTATTGGGTAAGAAAAGAAGGGGAATCCCAGCCAGGAACTATTTTTTAGGAAATACCGGTCTGATTAATAGTGTTCAACATTTGGCAGAGGCTGACCCTGCCAACAAAGCTGCAATAGAGTATCTGGCTTCTGTATATTTGTATGCAAAACAAATAAATCTTTTTATAGAACACATTAATGAGTACTATAATACCGATGAGTTATTGTTGAATTTACCAGAAAAATTTCAAGAAGCCATTATTATATTTAGTGAGAATAATCCTGCAGAATGGGATAGATATAATATTAAACCGGATATTGTTGAAAAATACGTTATTTATAAACAGATGTTTCTGGAAAACCAGCATAAGCCTAACATCGCGGAAATAATGAACAGAAGTTTCGGAAATACATATTGGTTTTACTTTATGTTTTACAATTAAAAAAGAATTATGAACAGAATTATAAATTTAGCCCTTGGTCTTGTTATTCTTTTACAGTTATCGTGTTCCAAACCTGTAGAGATTGTAAATACAATTAACGAGCTCCCCGAAATATTTCCTGATTATGTAGGAGTAACGATCCCTCCAAACATTGCTCCTTTAAATTTTAAATTAATAGAATCTACTAATAAAAACCAGGCTATTATAGTTGAAAGTAACGATATTAAATTTGAAGTTCGTGCCGGGAACAAGCAATTTCAAATACCGGAATCGAAATGGAAAGCGTTACTAAAAGCTTCTGCAAATAGTGATTTCTCTGTTACAGTTTGTTTTCAGGAAGAATCGGGCTGGACTTCTTACTCTCCTTTCAAAATAAAGGTAGCTAAAGAGAGCGTTGATCCCTATCTGGCATACCGTCTTATAGAACCCGGATATGAAATATGGAATGAGATGGGCATTTATCAAAGAAATCTAGAGAACTTCACCCAGAGTGCTATATTAGAAAATAAATCAGTAGCAGGTGACTGTATGAATTGTCACTCTTTCTGCATGCAAAATCCCGACCAAATGATGATGCATATACGTGGAGCTAATGCGGCCACAATGGTCATTATTGATGGGAAGATGGAAAAACTAAATACTAAAACCAAGGAGACAATGTCTGCACTTGTGTACCCTTCGTGGCATCCATCGGGTAGATTTATCGCATTTTCGGTTAATGATACCAAGCAGGATTTTCATTCTGTTGATAAAAATAGAATTGAGGTGTATGATTTAGCTTCCGATGTTGTAATATACGATACAGTAAATCATGAGATATTCACTACTAGTCTTCTGTTTTCTGACAGCAGCTTCGAAACATTTCCAACCTTTTCTCCGGATGGAAAAACTCTTTATTTCTCTACTGCCGAAGCTCGTGAGATGCCTGATGAATATGAAAAAGTCAAGTATAGTATTTGTAGTATTGAATTTGATCCGGAAACCAGGAAGTTTGGAGCATCAGTAGATACAATTTTTAATGCCAACTTAGAAGATAAAAGTGCTTCATTTCCCAGAGTTTCTCCAAATGGAAAATACCTCATGTATGCTAAAGCAGATTATGGCGGTTTCTTCATATGGCACAGAGAGGCTGATCTCTATTTTTACAACATTGAGACAGGAATGCACTACCCTCTAACATTAGCCAACAGTGAAGAATCTGAAAGTTACCATTCCTGGAGTAGCAACAGCCACTGGATTGTTTATGCCAGTCGTCGTATGGACGGGCTATACACACGCCCGTTTATTGCTTATATAAACGACAAAGGTGAAGCTGAAAAAGCATTTGTTGTGCCACAAAAAGATGTGGAGTTTTATGAATACAATATGAAATCATATAATGTCCCTGAGTTTATTACAGGTAAAGTAAATATTACCGGAAATGTTATTGCAAATGTAGCTAAAACAGAAACGGGGACTAATATTAAATTTAATAGTCAATGAATTATATCAACGTTTACTGGGAAGATTTAAAGGTTCAACTAAAAGCATCTATATTTTTGTCTGAAGATCGTGGATCCGAAATTCATTCCACACTTGAGATTACTGACTCTAATCTTATTGCTGAAGTTCAATTTAAAAACATACAGAAAGCTCTGCAACGTATCGAGCTTAACAACATTTTCGATGGTGCCACTCTCATTTGGAAACGCTTTTTCGTTAGCGATGCTTCTAACCAGCACTTGTATATAAATGATGATTTATGCACAATTAATTCCATCGTACAGCAACCCCCTCTCAACGGCACAAAAGTTGCGCTTTGGCTCTATTATATTGCCGGAAACAATGTTATAACAAGAGAAGATAATAATTTAATAGTGCATCGCGATGGTGGAAGTAAATACTTATATACAACGCAACTTCATATTCCTTTAAAGAATGAAAGTGCTGAAACAGAATATATATTCAATTCATATATTAAAACACTAAAACAGCATAACTCTTCTCTTAAAGAAAACTGTATAAGGACATGGATATATGTACAAGGTGTTGATATTCACTATAAGGACATGGTGAAAGCACGCATTAAATGTTTCGAAGACGAAGGACTAAATAGAGAGTCTCACTATATTGCAAGCACAGCAATTGAGGGAAGACACACAGATCACAATTCCTTAGTTTTAATGGATGCTTTTGCCATTGAAGGAATAAAACAAGATCAGATAAAACACCTGTATGCCCCAACCCACCTTAACAGGACACATGATTATGGTGTCACATTTGAAAGGGGTACTTCAGTTGATTTTGCAGACCGGCGCCATGTGTACATTTCGGGTACTGCAAGCATAAACAACAAGGGAGAAATAGTTCATCCATCTGATGTTATGAAGCAGCTCAACCGAACTCTGGAGAATGTCAGCGTGTTATTGTCTGAGGCAGAATGCGAAATGACTGATATAGTTCAAATGATTGTATATCTCCGTGATATAGCTGATTATTCACAGGTTAAAGGTTTCTTTGACAAACATCATTCAAGAATTCCCAAGGTTATCGTACTGGCGCCTGTATGTCGCCCCGGCTGGTTAATTGAAGTAGAGTGTATTGCAATAAAAAGAATAGAAAATAAAAAGCTTCCTGATTTTTAGGGGAGCATCTTTAGACACAACTGTTTCGACAGCCACGACCTATAGTCTTGTAGATGTATTTGTCATCAGATTTTATTTTTAACGTATTGATTCCAACATTATAAGTATAAACAGAAGCAGGGATAAAGATTAATGACAAATTCTCTATTAGCTTCACGCCCGATTCACTTATTGAGATAGTATAGCCGTATCTATCATATATCCTCCTGCTTTTTGATACTTAATGCGCCTGACGGACAGGCAGCCACCTGTTCTATAATCTCTTCTGTTGTTGCATTGTGTGGTTTAATCCAGGGACGCTCGGACGGGTTATAAACCTTTGGCAGCATCTTGACACAAATACCTGAATGAATGCACAAATCCGGCTTCCATACAATAGTAACTTCTCCGTTTGAGTATTCTCTTACTTTCATTGTTTTGTTGTTTTTGCTGCTTTATAATTTATTATATGTTGTTCTATGCAGAGAGATTGTTAGATTATCTTCATAATGGGTTGTCCTGCCCGAACAATATCACCTTCATTTGAATAAATCTTATATACCTTTCCTGCAAAATCAGATAAAATATCATTCTCCATCTTCATCGCTTCAAGGA
>CAYFUQ010000102.1:0-5228 GCA_964346415.1 uncultured Proteiniphilum sp. | reverse complement strand
AAACGCACAAGTCGTACAAATTCAGGAAAACCATGAAGAAAAAGAAGGACGAGAAAGAGAAACGCAAAAATGCTTAATCCATAAATATTTATTCTCTGAAGTTTTCTATCTTAATCACCCACGCATGGTGTGAGGGAAGTTTGTCGATTGTCAGTTGGGGTGGAGTTATTGAAAGTATATTGTCTCGAAGTGTATAGTCAATTTTTCCTTCATAGCCCAAAAGTTTGACATTAGCCACGTTTGTGATATTTGGCAGAGCAACTGGTTTGTCTGTCCATTGTTTTAAAATCATATACAGATTGTTGTCTTTGAGAGTGAAGCAAATATCATCCCGGATGGGTTTGTTCCGGCTTCTCCATGCATGTGAACCGTAAATAGCCTCACCGTTTACTTTGAGCCATTTACCCATATCCAGCAAACGCTCCTGCATGATTGGCGGAATTATTCCATCGGCATCCGGTCCCACGTTGAGCAAGAAGTTGCCACCATTGCTCACTTTGTCTATCAGTATATCTATCAACTGCTTGGATGTGAGGTAATGATGTGGCGTTTCAAAACGATTGTAACCGTATGAAGTACCTATCCCACGGCTCTCTTCCCACGGGTGATCTGCATTGTCGCCTATGCCCTCATTGCTGTGAACCAAGTCATATTCGGTAGTGTAATAGTCGCCGTGTTTGCTTCTGGTCTCCTTGCCCCATCGGTCATTGACAACAACGTAGTCTCTGACGGGCGATTCATTGTAGAGCCATGCTAAAAACTGTTCACTCTTCAATGTTTTACTATCGTAGTCCCATTCACCATCAGAGAATATTATTTCGGGTTTATAGTTATTTACCAATTCCTTCATTTGTGGAATCATGTGAGTGTCCACCCACTTGTCGATAGAAGAGGGAGAGTAAAGCGGGTGCGCCCATTCTAAAAGAGAATAGTAAAGTCCAAATCGCATGTCCTTATCACGCACCGCATAAGCCAAAGTGTCAATTATGTCTATGTTCGGTCCCATCACAGCACTGTTCCAGTGAGGCGTTTGTGTGCTTGGCCACAAGCAGAACCCATCGTGATGTTTTGATGTCAAAACCACATATTTAGCTCCGGCTTCCGAAAACAACTCAGCCCAGTCGGCCGGATTGAAGTGCTCTGCCTTAAACATCGATGCAAAGTCACCGTAGCTAAAATCCTTGCCGTAGTGCTTGTTGTGAAACTCTGTGAATAGCTTATTACCCGACAACAGACGATTGTAGTAATGCTCGGCATACTTCTCATACACACCCTCCACCTCGTTCACAGGCGCATAAGCCGGAACGGCGTAAAGTCCCCAGTGGATAAAGATTCCAAACTTAGCGTCAGACCACCATTGTGGTGTCTCCCTCTTGTCCAGCGAATCCCAGCTGGGCGCATACTGCGAAAACAATGATTGGCTTACCAATACGATAAAAATTGCGAGCAATGCTTTTCTTCTTTTCATGTCTTAGGTGTTTAGTGATTAAGATATCTCTTTGATTGAGCACAAAACTCATACTCAATCTTTGCAAAGCTAATTATTTTTTAGAAATAAAGGGAGAGCAGTGGGTGAGATTATAAAGAAAATATCTTAGAACTTTTATAATTTGTCCGGATAGAAAATCCGTAAGCCCAATCAATCGGGCTTACGGATGAACTAACTAATTATATATCCTTGCCTTGTAGGTTAAGGGATACTTATTGTTAAGATAGATGTAACAGGGATATGATCAGACGGATAATATTTGCCATCATTATCAGTTAGGTGAGCATATTTTGAAACCTTAAAATGGTCACTTACAAAAATATAATCAATTCTATGCTGACCGATTGGGTTTTCAAATCTTCTTGTGAATGTTCCTGCAGGACCATAGGGGGGAGTATCTGATACGTGATACGAATCATTTAGAAACTCTGAAAGAATTTTTATTTGAATCGTCTCCGGATGCGAATTGAAGTCTCCGGTAGCTATTACCGGGTGGTTTCCGGCTATTTCTTTTATTTTCTCTTTCATCAACTTGCCCGACTCCTCCCTGGCTTTTACACCCTGATGGTCAAAGTGCACATTGAAAAAATAAAATTCTGTTCCGCTATCAACTTCTTTAAATTTTGCCCATGAGCAAATTCTATTACAACATGTAGCATCCCAACCCTTGCCGGGCACCTCGGGAGTTTCACTAAGCCAAAAGTCTCCGTTTTCCAATACTTCAAACTTATCATTGTTGTACACAATTGCAGAATGTTCTCCTGCCTTATCTCCATCGTCTCTTCCTGAGCCCACAAATGATAGATTTGGGATTCTGCAAATATCTTGCAATTGAAAATAAAATCCTTCCTGGGTTCCTACAAAATCAAACTCGTGATATTTAAGCAAATCATTTACTTTGTCCTTCCTGTATTCCCATGAGTTTAAACTATCAACCTCGGTATCTAATCTTAGATTGTAACTAGCTACCTTTAGTGTAACTGTGTTTTGAGATAACACACATAAACTCAAGAATATAATATTCAGGAATAATAATCTTTTCATGTCTTTGAGATTTGTGGTTGTTTAATCCCTAGTAATGACTATTGATTATAATTTAAATAAGGATTAAACAACCAAAAGTTTATAATTAATTCCAGCCCGGGTTCTGACCGAGAGCGGGGTTCTTTATTCTGTCAGCCTCCGGAATGGGGTACAGATATTTTTTGTCAAGCCATTCACGTGCACCCAGATTCCATTTGATTTCACCTGAGTCGCCATCAGAAAGACTACGTTTACCTACAGCATCAGCGGTTACGTCTACAAATATGTTGGCATTGGAATTTGTAGGTTTTGTTCCTCTGTAAAAACAAACATCCATAACTCCATCACCATTTAGGTCATAATCGCCCAGACCCGGTACGTACATTCCATTCATTGGTGCTTCTTCCAGAAGTTCTCCCAAACGCCATCTCATTAGGTCGTCTATTCTGAATCCTTCCAATATTAGCTCAACGGCTCTTTCCCTTATCACTTCAAGCAAAACAGGGTCTGTAAATCTGTTTTTATAATAGCTTAACAGGTAAGGATCAGCAACGGTTGGCTTTTGAGTTAATGAAGAACCTGTTATGCCTGCTCTGCTGCGTATTGCTCCAATTGTATTTGCCCAATCTGTATCCGTCATCGTTCCTAATTCTGCAAGAGCCTCTGCTTTGTTCAACAGCACTTCTGCATATCTGAAAATCAGATGTGCATTCTCATTACGACTCTCATCGTCATAGGGGAATCTTTCATCATAACACCCTTTGATAATCTGGTAGCCGGTATAGGTTTGCTCCATATTTGGAGGGGCTATTATTGGAATGCCATTTTCTGTACGATGATAATTTCCCGATCTGATTGTTTGAGTTAATCTGGGGTCTCTGTTTTTAACTTCATCTACAAACAAAGTAGTTTTGTAATTTGGATTATCTGTAAAGGCTGTGCCATCATCATTTAGAAAAGTATTTACAAAATTACGTGTCAACGAAGGACGATTAGAGTATGTTGGGCTAATTGTTTTACGATTGCGCGAGTTGTAAACCTGTAAGTCACCATCAAGTGTTACAGCCAAAATGGTTTCATCGCTAAAGGGATTCTTTTGCAGGAATAACTCCCTGTAAGCATCTGCACCGGGATGAAGAGAGAAACCATCTATCTCATTAGCGGTTGCGACAACCTTTCTATACCATTCGTCGGCAGTATCTTGTTTGCCGTAAGATGTATGATATTTCCTTACCGAAGCTTCATATAAGCATACTCTTGCCTTGAATGCTCTGGCAACATTCTTGGTTATTCTTGTTGAGAATGCATCCGTCTTGGTAACAATGTTTTCTATTGCATAATCCAGGTCTTTGACTACCTGTTCCATTACATAGAATCTGTCATCTCGTGGACCATAGAGAGTCTCATCATCGTCTATTTCAATTAGACCATCAATCCAAGGCACATCACCAAATCTCTTTACCATGCCAAAATAAAAATATGCTCTGAAGAAATGTGCAAGCCCAAGGTAATGCTCTTTCCCTTCTACATGACTGGCATTGCAGTTTTCGATAAAGTAATTTATATTCCTTAGGTTAGTCCATGACCAGCCGGAACTGGTAATGGGGCTTAGACCTCCCGGAAGGAGCAGGTTGCCCGAGCTGACTCTTGCAATAAAGTCAGAATGATCATCCAGCAAGAAAACACCATCATATGGAGTGGGCAGAAGTTCATAAAATGAATTTGAATATAACTCAAGCCCATTCACTGATTCAAAGACCGCTATTTTAGAACCGGTAGCTTTAGGTAATTCATCCAAATTACATGAAAAGGCAAACAGAATCAAGAGTAGTGCACTAAATGTTATTTTTATATATTGTTTCATATACATTTTTATTAGAAGTTAATAGATAAACCAAAAGTCATTGACTTCAATAATGGATAGTTAAATCCATCACCATCACCTCTTACGTCATCGCTGTCCAATCCTGTTAATTGGCTACCTGCACCCCAAATGCTTGTCACATCTATATCTCTGGTTAATTTATACAAGGGTGACCAGGTGAAGATATTTTCAGCAGACACATATACCCTAAGACTCTCTGCATGGATTAAACTCGAAATATGTTTTGGAAGGTTATATCCGATATTTAATGATTTTAATCTGATATAAGCTACGTTTTGTAAGTATCTATCATTAGGTAAACGAAGCTGTCCGTTTCCATTTTGAGCAGCATAGCCTGATGCTAAAGGGAAATATGCATCAAAGTTGTTTGACTCCGGCAAAAAGCGACGATTTTCATGCCATCTTGGAAAATCGTTGTAGGGTCTGTTGTATTGTCCCCAGAATGGTGATTCTCCCGAAGGATACCATTGTTGCTTGCCGACACCCTGGAAGAAGGCACTTATAAAGAAGTTGTTCCAATCTGCTCCCAGTGTCAGCCCATATACAAATCGGGGAGTTTTGTTTCCAATAATTGTTTTGTCGCCTGAATCGCCAACTCTGTTTAAGCCATGATAGATGATATCATCACCATCCAGATTCTTGAACTTTAGGTCTCCTACATGATTGACTCTGGTTGAGTGTGCTAAGATATTGGACTGAGACGGTGAGTTGTCAATTTCACTTTGCGATTGAAATAAACCTTCTACTCTGTATCCCCAGATTTCTCCAATAGTTTGCCCAACGTAATAATCACTAAGGTCTTTCTCGGGATTATAATAGTCTGTTATCTTT
>CAYFUQ010000101.1:0-5338 GCA_964346415.1 uncultured Proteiniphilum sp. | reverse complement strand
ACTTGCACCTTACACTAATTTACAAGAAATCTACTCTTTCTAAACAAACAATTATTATCTTTGTGGAAATTTAGAGTAAAACAAATCATGTTAAGTATACGTTGCGGATTAGCACGCACTTTTAGAACTCGTTCATAGTCTATACTGGGAAACCCTTCTCAGTTTTCTTATAGCCTTCAATTCTTCTGAGGGCAAATTTTCTATTATCATTTATTAATCAGGATTATGATGCAGATATGATATCTGCGTCCATATCTCATATATAAGAAAACAAGTATGGACTTAAAATTATTGAAAGTCAGTAAAGACTTCAATGTAAAAAAATATCTTTTTGAACTTAACGATGGCAACAAAATAGAAACTGTATGCATAAAGCGCAGAACAGGGATTACAGTTTGTGTGAGTACGCAGGTTGGCTGCGCAGTACGATGTGCTTTCTGTGTTTCAGGTAAAAATGGTTTAATCAGAAATCTCACAGATTACGAAATTGTACAACAAGTACTTTTGGTCAAAGAACGTATCAATCGAATTGTTTTTATGGGTATTGGTGAACCTCTACATAACTATTCATCATTAATAAAAGCTATTCATATTTTACGAGATCGCAACGGTTTAAATTTTCCAACAGATGGGATTACAATTTCGACTGTTGCCCCAATTGCACAACTTAAAAGATTACGCGAAGAACATTTGAAAGTACAATTGACTGTATCACTTCATGCAACAAACCAATCTGTTAGAGATCGGCTGATTCCCGGCATGAAAAACAATCGTATTGATGATACTGTACAAGCCGTTTTATCTTATGGTGAACGCCATAACCGTAAGATTACCATTGCCTATTTGTTGCTTCCGGGCATTAATGATAATCTTTCAGATAAAATACAATTGGCGCGGTGGTTCAAAGGCAAGAACGTACGTATAAATCTCTTGCCTTTAAACAAAACAATAGGCTCTTTTCAGTATGCTAGTAAAAATCAATTACAGATATTTAAGAGGGAATTGCAATCATTAGGGTTAGAAGTAACTATTCGTGAAACACAAGGCAAAAACATTCAAGCTGCATGTGGTCAATTAGCCGTGAAGCAAAGCATTAAGAATAATAAACAAAAGAAACATGGACTTAAATAAAATCAAATTATTATATTTAATTGTATTATTCCTGCTCTCCGGATTGAGTGTATTTGGACAATCATTAAGCATATCAGGGAAAATACTAAATCAAAGCACACAAAAGCCAGTCCAGTACGCCAGTGTTGCTTTATTCAAGCAGGATTCCTTATTGCTCAAAGGTGTCGCAACCGATTCAACAGGAAGGTTTCATTTTTTTAATCTCGCACCAGACGATTATATCCTATCTGTAACTTATATGGGTTTTGAACCTCGAAAAATTTTAGTGCAGAATCTTTCAGAACCAGCAAGGGTAGATGTGCTTTTAAATGAAAGTGTGTTGTCGCTTGGTGAGGTTGTTATTTCGGCTTCATCTACAATAAGTAAAATAAATCAGCGAATTGTTTTTCCGACTAAGTTACAACTTAGCCACTCGGCAAACGGAATGCAACTCTTGAACACAATGATGCTTCCGGGGCTAAACATAAACCCGATGGCGAACACTATTTCATCATCCGATGGCGGAAAAGTCATTCTGCAAATCAATGGCGTTAATGCCACTTCGGAAGAGATTCTGACTTTGCAACCACGCCAAATCAGGCGGGTCGAATATTCGGATTATGCAGGAATAAGGTATGGCGAGGCATCTAAAATCGTCAATTATATTGTCACAAGAGACGATAGAGGCGGTATTGTCGGGGTTGACCTGATGAATTCCCTGAATATTCTTGCGGGTGGTGATGTGCTTTTTGCCAAGTTTAACAAAGGGAAGTCGGAATATGCACTCAATTACACGACTGCTTTTCAGAGAATCAATAGTAATAATCGTACACGCACGGGAAACTATCATTTCGATAACTCCGCGCCGTTGCAGAGAGATGAAATAGGAAACGGTGGAGACTACTTCTATCAAATGCACGATATTGCTTTCGGATATAACTACCAACAAAGTGACTCGGTATTTTTCAATGCTAAATTAAAATATGCTCTAACCGATAATCCGCAAAATGACTTCAAAAGTAATCTGAAGGAAAATAGTGTTGATGTCGGGTATATCTTTGATGGAGTAAGCCAAAGGATTAACTCCCCGACAATAGACTTATACTATGAACATGGTTTGAAGAACCAACAAAAGGTATATGTCAACGTTGTCGGGAGCTACGCTAAAGTAGAAACTAATCGTAATTACGTAGAGTACAACAATGTGGATACTGTTTTTAGTGAGCAATTTGGCTTGACCTCCGATAAATACTCATTGATTGCGGAAGGTATTTACGAGAAGAATTTCACCTATGGTAGCTTGAGGCTCGGAGCGAAGCACATTCAATCGTTCACAAAACAAGAGATTCAACAAAATGGACTTTTCAAGTCTGATTTGAATCAGACTGAATCTTCCCTTTTTGCGGAATGGAATCACAGTAAAAACAATTTCAGTTATTCGCTTGGGATTCGGACTAATCGTGTACACTTTTCAAACGCCTCAATTAACAAGAGTTATTATAACGTTTTGCCTAAGGCTATGTTGGGGTATAAGCTAAATGAGAGTTCTTTCATTCGCTACGATGTAGAGATGAGTCAGACTAATCCCACTTTGGCTGAATTGACTGATGTGGAAATCAGACTTGACCCTTATCTTCTTGAACGAGGCAGCCTATCATTAAAGCCTTATCGCAATCTGAATAACAACCTTTTCTACGAAAATAAGAAAGGCTTATTTACCTTGAATGCAAGTTTGCGATATCATTACAAGCATAGCCCTATTATGTTGTCGGTTAAGGAACAGAATAATACTTTCCTGATAACGCCTGAAAACATGAAAAGTTGGAACAAATACAACGCAGAGATGACCTTGAAGGTTGGAATGATAAAGGATATCCTACAATTTTTACTTACAGGAGGATATAATTATTTTGACAGCAGAGGAAATAGTTATACGCATACTCATTCAAACTTTTATTATAGTGCTAACGTGTTGGCGATGTATAAGAAATGGATGTTTATAGGTCAGTTGCAGCCATTTAATGAGAGCTTATATGGCGAAACAATAACTAAGGAGGGTAATTACCACTATCTGGCGATACAATACAATGCCGATGATTTTTCTTTTGGCATAGGGGCATTTAATCCATTTAAAAATGTTTCCCGAAGCATAATGGAAAACAAAAATATGCTAGCCCCATTCAGAAGAGAGAGTTTTGGCAATGCCTCTCAAACTATAGTTGCTACTCTTACTTGGAGTTTTAGTTTTGGAGAAACTCATGTCTCCGGCAGCAAGAATCTTGATAATCGAGATACAGATTATGGTATAAAGGAGAGTTATAAATAACGTGCGAGTAAATATATTATTTGAAACTAACTAAATCTCTTACGGATGTATTATTGGCAAATATATAGTTAATTATCTTTCAACAAATATTGTTGTTTTTGGTATTGCTCTGAATGATTTAAACATACAGAGAATACTTTCTCGTACCATCAAACGATGGTTTTAAAACTTTTCTTCACTCAAAAAATAACAAAATGAAAGATAAAATAAATCGTATTGTCGAAAAACTAGAACATCAAATTCGCCTCCTTGAACTTGATTTAGTTGATATAATAAAAGACATACCCCAAATCGTATTATTGCTTGAACAAGGGTTTACTGAAATGAAAGAATTAATTTCTACTTACAAATTTAAATGCGAGACGGATGAAATATTATTCTTCAAGGTAATTAAGCCCAAATTATTCAGTAAACTGATTTATTACAGAAAGATTTATAACATCGAGATGATGCGACCAAACGGACAGGAATGCGCTCTGAAAAGTTACTTCTTAAACGAATTAAATCAGTTGGAGAACTTTTATAACAAGAATATGGATTTTTATAAATATTATCGCTCGGGAAACACCTATTTGGATAAATACTTTTTTCTGAGAGGTAAGCAAGACATTCAAATGACAATGGAAACCTTTTACTTTGAAAGAGACCCAAAATTCTCGACTATATGTGACTTCAAGGTGGCTAAGATTATGGCAAATGATATGCTGCAAATTTATCTGAATGAAGAAATTACAGAATTAGATCAACCACAAACAATTCAACGAATCAATTTGCCAAAAACAAGAATGACGTGGACGAGAACAAAAACAGATCTTGTAGAATTGATTTATGCTATTTGTGAGGCTGATTGTTTTAACTATGGAAAAACCAATCTGAAACAGATAGCAAGTTACTTTGAATATATTTTCAATGTTGACTTGGGAAATCCGTATCATACTTATATCGAAATACAGGAGCGAATTAATCAAACTCAATTTTTAGATGAACTGAAAAAAATATTAACGCGTAGAATAGATAAAGACTATAGAAAATGAGGATTTCAAGAAGATCCCTATTTAAAATCAATTGCAAGCATCTATATAAGCCTGAATAATAGTGTTATATATAGAATTTATTCCTGACTATCAACAATCAATATTCGTTCTGTTTAAGCCTCAAAAAACTGACCTTTTGAGGCTTTTCAATATGTATATTGCCAACTCCCTACCTACAGGTATTCATGTAAAGAGAGATTGTATCTAAACATCCATTATTCGACTTATTTCCTGCATTATCCAAATAAATACTTTTCCCAACTTGGGAAGAAAGAATTTATAAACAATAGATCTTTGCAGTATTCAAATAGTTATAATTATGGAAGTAATAACAATCGAATCAAAAGCATATAAAGAAATTATCGAAAAACTAGATAAGATTTCTCGATATGTGAAAGAGCATTCCGAAAGTGATCATGTCGGTTGGATAGATAACCACGATGTTTGCAGATATTTAAATATCAGTATTCGAACGTTACAACGGCTACGTTCTCAAAAGAAAATTAATTATTCTATAATAAGAGGAAAGACTTACTATCAACTAAGCGAGATAGAAAGGATGCTTCGTGAAAATCTTATTAAAAGTAATCCTGAGGGTTTTCAAAATTTATTAGATAATTATTACAAGAATGTTTAGTAAACAGGACTTATTAGATAGAACTAATAACGGTTTTGAGGTATTCCGTTATTATATTACAACCAAATGGCAATTGGGTAGAAACTTTCTTAATCCCCTATATGAGGATAAAAAAGCATCATGTAATATATATTTCGATAGAAATAGCCGTACTTACAAAATAAAGGATTTCGGTAATGATGAGTATAGTGGCGATTGTTTCTTCTTTGTCGGTAAATTGAAAGGTTTAGA
>CAYFUQ010000100.1:3825-5339 GCA_964346415.1 uncultured Proteiniphilum sp. | reverse complement strand
TACTGAAACATGCGACCCAAACCTTTCGGAGGAGTAGTTCACTTACTGAAACATGCGACCCAAACCTTTCGGAGAGGCAGTTCACCTACTGTAATATGCGACCCAAACCTTTCGGAGAGGCAGTTCACTACGTGACGAGTCATTAACATTTAAACGTTGATTTAAAGTCTAAGAGATAACTGCTAGAAGTATAGCTTGCACAAAGTTTAAGCACACCTATAATGAAAATTCAATAAAACGCTGAATATTCAAACTTTGACCTTATCTTTGTAACTACCGTAACTAAACAGATAAGACATGAGATATCTACTTTCACTCCCCACAAACGCCGCATCAAACTTTCAAGAGTTGAATGGCAAGACCGACAATGAATGGTTTTGTACATCCGATCCCAAAGACAAAAGAGTAGGTTCAGGCGGCGGTTCGGTTTGGCTTCTGGAACAATCTCACAAAAGCGAAGCACCCGATACAGATTTTGATGAATGGCTCCCGCAAGACAAACGCATATTGATACATGCAGGCGGACAAAGCCGGCGTCTGCCTGCGTATGCAGTGGTGGGTAAAGCGGGTATCCCGGTGCCGGTGTTTAGATGGGCAAGAGGACAAAAAATATCGCAAGACTTATTATCGCTTCAATTGCCACTCTACAAAAAGATTTTATCTGAATCTTCAAGCTCACTAAATACTCTAATTGCAAGTGGAGATGTTTATATCCGAACAGAAGAGGCACTCCCAAAGGTTGAGGAGGCAGATGTGGTTTGCTACGGATTGTGGGTCGATTCATCACTTGCCACAAGGCATGGTGTGTTTGCTTCCAAACGGGAGACACCGAACGTGCTGGACAAAGTGATGCAAAAACCATCGCTCCAACAACTGGAGTCGCTATCTCAAACACATTTCTTTTTGATGGATATCGGCATCTGGTTGCTGAGCGACAAAGCGGTGAGACTGTTGCGCGAACGCTCATACAATCAGGATGGAGAACTTTCGTTTTACGACCTCTACAGCGATTTTGGATTAACATTAGGAGAGAACCCGCAACAAAATGACAAAGAGATCAATCAGCTCACGGTTAAAGTTGTGCCCCTGCAAGGTGGAGAGTTCTATCACTTCGGCTCAAGCCGCGAGATAATATCCTCATCACTGGCAATTCAAAACAAGGTGCATGACCAAAGGCTTATTATGCACCGAAAGATAAAACCCAACAACAGCATATTCACACAAAATGCCGAAGTAGGTATCCGATTCACAGAAAACAATCACAATATATGGATTGAAAATTCATACGTTCCCGAAGGGTGGAACGTCAGCACCAACAATATAATAACGGGAGTCCCACAAAATGATTGGAACATTCATCTGCCCGAAGGTGTTTGTGTTGACATAGCCCATGTCGGAACACACAAATATGTGGTCCGCCCCTATGGAATAAACGATTCATTCAGCGGAAGCATAAATGCACCAAACACAATGTGGCTGGGGAGAGAGTTACAGCAATGGCTCAGCGAGAGAGG
>CAYFUQ010000100.1:0-3725 GCA_964346415.1 uncultured Proteiniphilum sp. | reverse complement strand
GCTCCCGAACTGTTGCCCGCCGGCAGCGACGAAATGCGACAAATACACAATCACATGTTGCGCTCACATATATATATGTTAGACGGTGCAAAAGACAAAGCTGCCTCAGAAGAGCATGAAGCATTCGCAATGCTTCGCAACGAAATGATAAACGCACTGCCAAATCATAAGAGAACACCACAACTATCGGTTTACAGCGACCAGATTGTGTGGGGGCGCAGTCCGGTGAGAATAGATCTGGCAGGCGGTTGGACCGACACACCTCCGTTTTCGATGTATTCAGGCGGCAACGTGGTCAACCTTGCCATAGAGTTAAACGGGCAACCACCCCTTCAGGCATACGTGCGACCACTCAAAGAGCACCATATCGTGCTTCGCTCCATAGATATGGGCGCACGCGAACAAGTCAGCACATTTGAAGAGCTTAAAGATTTCAGGAAAGTTGGTTCACCCTTCTCCATCCCAAAGGCAGCACTTGAACTTTGCGGATTTCATCCCGACTTCTCCCCCACCCGTTTCAACTCACTGCAAGAACAACTGAAGCTATTCGGTTCGGGAATAGAAGTTACGCTGCTCGCAGCGATACCTGCAGGTTCGGGACTGGGCACAAGTTCCATCCTCGCATCCACAGTGCTCGGCGCACTCAACGACTTCTGCAGTCTGGGATGGGACAAAAGCGAAATCAGCAACAACACCCTGATCCTCGAACAGCTGCTCACCACAGGCGGAGGCTGGCAAGACCAGTATGGTGGCATTTTTCACGGTGTCAAACTGTTGCAATCTGAAAGAGGATTTATGCAAAGCCCGCAAATCAACTGGTTGCCCGACCATATCTTTAAAGATGCGATGTACCAGCCCTGCCATTTGCTATACTACACAGGCGTAACCAGAGTGGCAAAGAATATACTTAGCGAAATTGTGAAAGGAATGTTTCTTAACTCAGCCACACATTTAGAGATACTAAATGAAATGAAGGCACACGCACTCGACATGAGCAGGTGTATTCAGCAGGGAGACTTTGAACAATACGGGCAACTGATTTCAAAAACATGGGATCAGAAGAAACGCATCGACAGCGGAACCAACCCACCCGCGATAGAAAGCATTATCAGCAGGATTAAAGACTATTGCCTGGGCTACAAGCTGCCCGGTGCAGGTGGAGGAGGTTATCTCTATATGGTAGCCAAAGATGCAGAAGCGGCAGGACGAATCAAAAAAGAGTTGCTCAACAACCCGCCCAACAGCCGCGCACGCTTTGTTGACATCACTGTTTCCGACAAAGGCTTTCAGGTTACAAGATCGTAATTACACACTCTTCGAATGGTGTTAAACGTAATTCAAACAATGTTTAAACACCGTTCGAATAGTTCACTATTTAAATATAAAGTAAACCGCAAGCACCAAAAAGATGAAGCCTATAATGTGATTCATCTTCAGTTGCACACCAAAAGCAAAATAGGAGAAAGCAACAAAAACCACCAGTGTTATCACTTCCTGCATCACCTTAAGTTGCATCAGTGAAAACGGTCCGCCATTAGCCTCAAATCCAATTCTGTTTGCCGGCACCTGAAAGCAATATTCAAAGAATGCAATTGCCCAGCTAAACACAATAACCCCAAACAGAGTAAGTTTGGAAAACCACGGTTGCTCCGCAAGCTTAAGATGTCCATACCATGCGAAAGTCATAAAGATATTGGAAAACAACAAAAGCCCGATAGTAAGTAGATAATTCATATTGCGTAATATATAAAAAACAGCTGCAAAAGTAATGAGAATAATTGAGTAATATCAGTGTCCAAACTTTATATTAGAATTAAGAATAACCCCAATACCCGGCGCATCAGAAGCAATGAGCTTACCGCCCTCAAGCGCAGCACCGTCAAAACAATCATTCCCAATCAGCAGCGCACCGTCAAGGTCGGCAAAGTCCATACCCGCATAGAGCTGTGCCGCAGCCGATATGGCACAAGATGTCTCCGTCATGCACCCCATCATCACCTTCATCCCAAGCGATTTTGCGAACCCTCTCATCTTCCACGCCTCGTGCATACCTGTGCATTTCATAAGTTTGATGTTGATTCCCGAAAAGACACCCTTTAGTCGCTCCACATCGGCAAGTCGCTGCACCGACTCATCGGCAAACGTAGGCAACGGACTTCGTGCCGTGAGCCACGCATTGTCGTCAAGGTTATTCTTATCCATAGGTTGCTCTACCATCACCACGCCTTGCTCTTCAAGCCAATGAATCATATCCAGAGCCAGATGCTTATCTTTCCAGCCTTGATTGGCATCCACAGCCAAAGGCAAATCAGTAACCGAACGAATGGCCTCAATCATTCGCTTATCGTCGGGACCGCCAATTTTTACCTTTAGGATATTAAACCTGCCAAGAGCCTCGCGTGTCTTTTCGCGTACCACATCATCACTATCAATCCCGATGGTAAACGTAGTGTCAGGGACATCGCGCTTATCCAGTCCGTAAATCTTGTGCCACGGCTCATTCCGCATCTTCCCCACAAGGTCGTGCAAAGCAATATCCACAGCAGCCTTAGCCGCAGTGTTGCCGGCAGCTATATTATCCACATAGTACAAAATCTCTTCCAATTGTTCAGGAGATGAAAAGGGCGACAAATCCACCTTCCTCAAAAACTCAACTACCGATGCCTGTGTCTCTCCAAGATAAGGAGGCAGCGAAGCTTCACCATAACCCGTCAGTCCGTCATACTCAATTTTGGTCAACACAACAGGCGTAGTATTGCGCGAAAAGCCTGAGATAGTAAACGTGTGATTCAGTTCAAGATTGTAAGGCAACCACGATAGCTTCATTATATATTATATTATTTGTTATAAAACTCATTCTTTGAAATTGTGTCAAAAGCATGCAGTACGCTGTCACTCAACAGCCGCTTGGTTCTCAGATATCGATTCGTGTTGAACTCATCATAGAGAGAATCGGCAGGGTCGAAACTGCCAATCATCACATAATCCGAAGCATGAATAAAGCGCATATCACCGATATAAAAACCAACATGCACCACACGCTCGTCACCGCTCCCATCATCCTTTCTCTCACCAAAGAAAACCAAATCACCCGGAAGCAACTTGGAGAACTCGCCTGTCTCATCCACCAACTCCCCACACTCCACCTGCTGCGAAGCATCACGCGGAAGAATCACACCGTGCAAAAAGAAAACAAGTTTGGTGAAACCACTGCAATCGAGTCCGTGAGCTGAAGTGCCGCCCCACACATAAGGCACGCCCATAAACCGCTGTGCCAAACCGATAACACTTCCTGCAGTAAGCTCAATGCCTGCCATCCAATCAGTCAGCAGCCATGCAGCCACTTTAGGCAGATACCCCTTTCGTCCGTCGGCAAACTCAACACCATACAAGTGCTCACTCTCAGATATCATATTCAGAATATTACCCGCGGTAAGAGGCGAAACTATGCCATCAGCAGCATCTCCGGACACAAGAGCCACCGAATAGGGCACCACCACAATAACTTTTTCGCGACTGTTGTAAGTGCGCAATTCCTCCTCACTCATATCCTTCACCGCTTCCGATATCCACCCCGAGTAACCTTCGGGCGTTTCAATTCTTCTCCATCCTTTTATCTGCCCCATCACCCTGACGGGAGTGCCCAGCAAAAGCTCCGTAACAACTTCGCTTGTGTGAGAATTGCTTCGGTGCACCTTCGCAACAGAATTATATACCACACCCCA
>CAYFUQ010000099.1:0-5355 GCA_964346415.1 uncultured Proteiniphilum sp. | reverse complement strand
GAACAATACCATTAAGCTTATCTTCTACGAAATAATCCTTAATATAAATATCATCACCAATTACCGCATTTAAAACATGATCATCGTTATCTACCCATTCAAGACAATATACTATCGGACCACGCTCTATTGACACTTTACCCTGATCCTCTTCAACTTTTTCATTAGCGATTACCTTGCGCACGTTCATTGGGAACAATACATCCACTTTATCACCCTTAGACCACTTACGTGATAATGATGCATAACCATTGTCACCAACCTTATACTTTACTTTCTTGCCATTTATCTTAATCTCAGGTTTATACTCATTATCATCCAGGTAAGTGTACAAATCACTTGGGACAGGATGCTTCAACCAACCCGGAATTCGTATTAGAAGAGAGAAGTCTGTTGTTGTCTCAGGATTAACCTCAATTACAACATCACCTTCCCAGGGATATTTTGATTTCTGTACTATATGAACTTCATTTCCTTCAACATTAAGATTTGAATTACTTTCAACAAAAAGATTTACATATATGTCATTGTCTCTCTGCGCATAAACATATCCCGGGATTGAAGGAATAAACCTACACACATTGCTTGGACAACAGGCACAACCAAACCATTCGCTCCTTGCATGCTGTCCTACTGACTCTAATGGATTTGGATAGAAGAAATGATCGCCTGATAAAGAAATTCCTGAAATCAATCCATTATATAAAGTCCGCTCCAATACGTCATAGTATTTAGAATCACCATGTAACAAGAACAAACGGTGATTCCAATAAACATTGGCAATAGCAGCACATGTTTCACAGTAAGCCGACATATTAGGTAAATCATAATTATCACCAAAGGCCTCGCCGTGTCCGGTAGCACCAATACCACCTGTTATATAATATTTTTTTGTAACTACATTATCCCATATTTTGTCTATAGCTTTCAAATATGACTTATCGCCTGTTAACGCAGCCACATCTGCCATACCAGAATACATATATGCAGCTCTTACAGCGTGTCCTACAGCCTCATCCTGCTCTACTACCGGTTTATGCGTCTGACTATACTGTCCACTCTTTCCACTTCCACGAAGATCTAAAAAGAATTTGGCCAAATCAAGATAATCTTTGTTACCCGTTACTCTGTACAACTTCACAAGCCCCATCTCAACAATCTGATGCCCCGGCTCATAAGTCAATTTATCAGGACCGAAGTCTCTTACCAGAAGGTCTGCATTTTTCAATGCTACATCCAATAAAGTTCTCTTTCCGGTAGCCTGATAATGTGCTACAGCAGCCTCATATAAATGACCACAATTATATAACTCATGACTAAGGTCAGGAGTCTTTTCCCATCTGTTTTCACTTAGCCACTCATGCAGGTTCCCCGGTTTGCCCGCTGTGCGAGCTGTAAACAGATAACCGTCTTCTTCCTGAGCCTTCTCAATGTAGTAAATCAGAGTATCCATCTGAGCCTCTAACTCTTTATTGGGATACATCTGAATAGAATATGCCATTCCTTCAATAATTTTATAAATATCGGTATCGTCAAATGGAAATTGTGTATCAAAATAGCCCGACATCAATCCACCTGCCTTTTTAAAGTTATCTACTCTACCGGTCGTATAACAATGCTTGAGAGCAATTGGTATCGTGACATTTTGGTTTATCTCTATTCTTGGAGTCCAAAAATCATCCGAAAATTCAACTTGAGTAAATTCAACCGGATGAATTGGATAGTCATTCTCTACTGTTTCGTTACTGACAACGTTTCCGGATTCATTGTTCGAAGTACAATTAATTAATAAAACCAGAGTCAATAATAAAATGATTGGTCCTACGTTCTTTCTCATTTTTTTAAATATGTTTTTTTAAAATTTATTTTTGCGGTAATTAATTGAGATGTGTATATTCCATCCTCACTAAATTTCTTCTAATCTCATTACAAAGCCACCCCCTGAAGCCATATATATATCAACAACAGAATCTGAATCAGTGGTCAGAGTCTCAACACTAAAGTCGCTTCCCTGTCGGTTGGCATTTACGCCATCTTTGTAAATGGTGGCACGATACTTTTGGTTTGGTTTTAAAAAAGAAAAATCAACTTTTACTTCACGTTCATCCCAATTGGTCATTCCGCCAACATGCCATGTTGAACCAATGCGACGAGCGGAAACAATATATTTCCCTAACTCACCTGATAAAATTTTGGTTTCATCCGTTTCTACAGGAATAGAAGACAAAAAAGCGGTATATTCCGGCTCTTTTTCGTAAAGAGTTGGCGAATCACAAAGCATTGTTATCGGCGAGTCATGCACAACATACATTGCCATTTGATGGCAGCGAGTTCCCTGACTCATGGGGTTGCCATATATTGGTTGAAAATCTCCCTTGGTTGCATTACGCATTGCACCTGGAGTAAAATCTACCGGTCCGGCCATCATTCTAATAAAGGGGAAAGTAACATCATACTGAGGCATATCTTTCTCAATGGTACTCCATTTTGCTTCTTCCATTCCAAAAACCCCTTCAAAGTTTATAATATGAGGATAAGTGCGGTTTATACCTGTCGGTTTATAAAATCCGTGTAAGTCAATAAACAATTTGTGCTTTGCTGTTTCTTCAGCAATGCGGTAAGTCATCTCAACTGCTTCCTGGTCGTCACGATCCAAAAAATCAATCTTGAACCCTTTAACACCCATTTTTGAATAGTACTCACAAGCTTCCTTCAATTGCGAATCAAGGACATTAAACACAGTCCACAGTACAATTCCAACACCCTTGTTTTGTCCATAATCAATCAACCCGGCCAAGTCAAGCTCCGGAATCACCGTCATCATATCTCCCGATTTGGGGTCATACCAACCTTCATCAAGTACAACATATTCCAGACCATATTTAGAGGCAAAATCAATATAATGTCTATATGTGTCCATATTGATCCCAACCTCAAAATCTACATCATATACACCCCAGTTGTTCCACCACTCCCATGCAACCTTCCCGGGCTTCACCCAGGAATAATCACCAATACGATTAGGCTCCCCTAACAAATAAACAAGATCATTAACAGGCATTTCTGTGTCATTCTCTGAAATGGCAAGAATACGCCACGGGAAAGTTCTTGTCCCTTGTGTTTTAGCAATATAATCTGAACGCTCAGTTACATATTTCTGATATCTCCACGGATAATAGTCAAATTTGGAGGGGTGCTGTGCAAAAACACCATTCAAAGACTTGCCCGACTGATCGGCTTGTACAAACATCCCCGGATATGCTTCCAAATCAGACTCGGTAATTGTAAGCTTCCTGCCATTGGTAAGGTCAATGGTAGCAGGTAAAAATGCAAGCAAAGAATCAGATTGGCTTAATGGCTTCACTTCATATATATTCTGAAAAGCCATAGCCAACGGATCTTTAGGATTTGTGGAGTGTGAAAGATATGCAGTATAATCAGCATCAAAATTAAATTGAGCTACTTCATTGGCAATTGTTATCTCATTTTTCAATAATGTGTAAAAACGATATGCAACGCCTTGATCGTATGCACGAAACTGAACACCATAACCGTTTTTCAATTTTAGGTCCAGCTCTCTGTAATTGTCCTTAACAGACGCAAAGCGATAGAAAGGACTCTTTATCTCTTCATTTACTGTTCGCTCTTTTTTTGAAACTACTTTGGGATTTTCTCCCAATGTGCCGCCATCCAACAACTGCAGTGCGATGACAGACTCATCTAAAACGATTTGTCCTGAGGACTTAACCGAGTAGTGAATAGCCTCATCAAGCGTAACTGTCAATTCAATTTTATTGTTTGGTGATTTGATTACATAGCTTTTAGCTGACGCAATTTGTGCAGTCACAATCATCACACTCAACAAACATAATATTTTCAGATTCATAATTTTGCTCATTATCTTATTTCTTTAGATTATTCACTACTCAGATATAATATCATCCCTCAACGGCACAAGTCAGCTTGTTGTAGAATCACTTGTCCTGAATTTTAAAAGTAACTTTACCTTTCTTACCACCTTTCAGTTCGTAATATCCTCTGCTGTCTTTCTGAACTTTATCAAGAGCAATAACAGCACTGCTCTCAGGTGAAGATACATCAAGAAGTATATTACCTGAGAATTCAACGGTTACTTCTCTGGTTTCAACATTATATCTAACTATGTCCATCTTTCCACTGACTGTTTCAAGAGACAACGCTTCAGGAGACAGGAACAGGTTATTTTTTCCGGCAGTAGTCAAGTCAATGTTAATCCATTGTCCAGTCTGTTCAATATTTCCACTAAATGCAATCCAGCCAAATTCATCGTGATTATAAACATATGTTGAGGAATTAACAGCATAGCCATAAAAGCCACTTCCATAGTCACATGCATAGCCATCTATATCCAGAGTTTCGGGATATGAATGAAACGCCGAAGGGCCAAAGCCTTCTTTAGTAACATTAGCCAGCGGCCCCATAGAACCTGCATGACCAACACGCAACAGATAGAAGTCAGTAGGATTTTTCCGGTATGCCGCGAGTACCGGAATAGCATTCAAACCGGAACCATAATGGTGCAGCTGTCTCTCAATTCTGGATAGTTTTCCCCCATACACAAAGTCCCAATAGCGACGTGCACTGCCATTGTAGCCCCAGTGTGGCACAGTGGGCATATAAGCAAGTATTGCATCAAGCGTAACATCCGCTTTGTCGTCATATCCAAAATATGAAGTCCACATATAAACCTCTTCTTGTCCTGTTGAGTCCCAAGGCATTTCACTACCAAAAGGATAATCGAGCGATTTCCAGTGATCAGCTCTCTTTTTCATATCCTTTTCCATATCGGCAGCCATATCATCAAAACCTTCACGCTGCAAATCCAACAGAATATAAAGGTACACCGAACCTTCCATCAGTCCAAACTGTGCATAATATGGTGCAAACTCACTCATTGCCTTAACGGTATGATAGGCGTTCTCAAGACTTTGTTTCCAATCTATATTCTTGTAATTGTAGTTGCGTCCCAACCGATACATTACCCAATGTGCAGCCGCTACGTGTGTATAATTATAAGCTCTGCCTAAATCTTCAGCATTTTCCAATGACCACGCCTCCCAACCTCTGAATTGGATAGAATCGCTATATGTGCCTGCCGGCATAAGATCAGGTTCGTAATAAAACAAACTCTTTCGGACTCCGTATTTGGTTGGTCCCTCACTATGCTGTATTTCCCCCCAAAGTGTTTCATCCAAAAATCTTTTCAATTTTTTTATTTGTGCTTCATCAGGCTGAACCAACTGTTTCATTATGGCAGCCAACCAACTGGCAGCACCTGCTTCGTCGCTCAGACCCACAAACCATGAACGACGTTCT
>CAYFUQ010000098.1:0-5383 GCA_964346415.1 uncultured Proteiniphilum sp. | reverse complement strand
GAGTGTCATTCAGTTGTTATTCGGAATCATCGATTCAACAGTTCATCGATTCATCAATTACTCAATTACTCAATCACCGATTAGTTTGAATTAGATGTATGATAACTAATAAAAAATATTTACCTTTGTGCGCTGCGAAGTGCAATTTAATAAAAACCTGTAATTAAAATATGATTAGGATTAGTTTTTTCTCAGTAGTGGTAATGATAGCACTATTTTTTAGTTCGTGCGGTTCATCCAAAAAGGTGGCATATCTTCAAAACTCGCAAGATATTACCGATGAGGAGTATTTCACACAAATGGGCAACATGTATGATGCTAAGATAATGCCAAAAGATATTTTGACAATAACAGTGTCAACTACGGATCCTGAGGCATCTCTTCCCTTTAATGTTACTGTGCCATATCAACGTGAAGGTCAAAATGAGACTCTTTATGCGCAAACAAAATTAAACACCTATTTGGTGGACAACAATGGCGAGATAGACTTCCCTGTGTTGGGGATGATTCGCCTTAGTGGATTGACAATTAGAGATGCAGAGAAAAAGATTGTTGAGCTGCTAAAGCCTTACATCAAAGAGAAACCACTGGTGGTGGTTAAGTTTGGTAATTACAAGATTTCGGTTCTTGGTGAGGTGGCAAGGCCAGGCACATTCACAGTGTCGCAAGAGAAGATAAATATATTGGAGGCTCTGGCTATGGCAGGAGATATGACAATATATGGAGTGAGAGACAATGTGAAGGTGGTGCGTGAGGATGCCAAAGGCAACAAGCGAATTATGCAAATAAACTTGAACGACCCTTACTTGGTGTTTTCGAAAGAGTATTATTTGCAACAAAATGATGTGGTGTATGTGGAGCCAAACAGCGTTAAAGCACAAAATGCACGCATTGGTAGTGTTACTTCATTATGGATATCGGGACTTTCGATAGCAATAACGGTGGCGAACTTATTGATTAATATTTTAAAATAATAGATGGAGACGTTGAATAATATTTCAGGCGGGACGGAAAGTGGTAATCCTACGGACACAGTCGCGCTGATGGATATCGTAAGAAAGTATATTAAACATTGGAAGTGGTTTATAATCTCGTTGGTGGTGGTGATGTTTGCTGCCTTTGTATATTTGAGATATGCCACACCAATCTACACAGTTGAGTCGGACATTAAGCTAAAGGATGCATCAGGATCGTCAGCTGGCGGAGTGATGTTTGAAGAGCTAGGCATGGTGGGTGCTGTGGATAACATATCGGACGAGGCGGAGGTGATACGTTCGCGAAACATTGTTCGCACTACTATTAATAGGCTAAAGCTTCACACCTCCTACATTGTGGAAGGCAGAGTAAAGAGTACCGACTTATATAAAAATAGTCCTGTGGAGGTGGGTATGGAGCAATCGCAACTGGATAAGCTAGATAATCCAATTGAGTTTGCTATGAAAGTGAGTGAAGATGGCGTGCATGTGTCGGGCATCATTGGCGGTGTGATGGTAGATACCACATTTATAGAGCTACCTGCATTGCTAGCTAGCGAAGTGGGTAACATAAGCTTTGTGAGACGTGATGGAGTTACTAGTAACGAATCTCTGCTTAATGTGGTGATTGAAAATCCTAATGCTACCATTACTAAATATAGAAATAACTTGACTGTAGCCTCTAAAAACCCTCGTTCAAGATCTACTGTGCTTAATATGGCAATAAGTACCTCTTATCCAGAAAAGGGCAAGGATTTCTTGGCTATGCTTGTTGATGTATATAACAACGAGATGATTGAGGATAAGAATATGGAGGCACTCAATACTCAAAAGTTTATCAATGAGCGATTGTCTATCATAAATGAGGAACTTAGCGATGCTGATGCAAGTGTTGAGAAATATAAGAAATCTCAGGGATTGACAAACATACAGGCCGACTTGCAGCGAGATATGCAAATGGGTAATCAGTACGAGCAACAACTTGTGGATGTGGAGACACAGATAAATGTGGTTAGTTCACTACGCAATTATGTGAATGATGCTAGTAATGATGATAAGCCTATTCCTAGCAATATTGGTATAAATGACCCCACACTTGTGGCCACTGCCAATGAGTATAATAAGCTATTGATGGAGAGGGAGCGTATGGCGCAAAGCATGACTGACGAAAACCCAGCCATGAGGCGATTGAATGAACAAATTTCAAGCTTGAGGTCAAATATCAATTCATCTATTTCGAGTGTTCAGGAGGGATTAAATATTCAGCGTCGCGATTCTCGTAATCAGGCAAACATGTATGGAGGTAGATTGAGCACAATGCCCACACAGGAGCGTGAGTTTGTGGATCTTACTCGTGAGCAACAAATAAAGCAGAACCTGTTTTTGATGCTCCTACAAAAGCGTGAGGAGAATGCTTTGGCATTGGCAGCTACTAGCAACACAGCTAAGATATTGAATGAGGCGGTGAAGACTAACACTGTTTTCCCTAAGACCAAAATAATCTTATTGGCCGCATTCTTATTGGCCTTGATGATTCCAGTAGGTATAATATATCTTGTAGATCTGCTTCAGTATAAAATTAAAACACGTTCAGATGTTGAGAGGTTATCTAAGATATCAATTATGTCCGAAATCCCAACTAATGATGAAGATGATGTTGTGGTGGTAGGGGATAATCAAACCTCTGTTATGGACGAAGCCTTTAGGATGTTGCGTACAAATTTGATGCTATTGTTAGGTAAGGACAATAAGGTGGCTATGATTACATCTACTGTTCCAGGTGAGGGCAAAACCTTTATATCTATCAACACAGCAATAAGTGTATCGTTGCTCAACAAGCGTGTCTTGATTATTGGGGGAGACCTCCGTAAGCCTAGAATGCATGAGCACCTTAACTTGAAGACAGCTGATGGATTATCTAACTACCTATCGGGCTTCGAAACTGATTTAGATAAACTGATTGTACCATCTGGCATTACTGAAAATCTATGGGTGCTACCCGCAGGTCCTATTCCTCCTAATCCAGTTGAGTTGCTATCTCGTAACACAATGGATGATGCCATTGAACAGTTGCGTGATAAGTTTGACTATATAATTATTGACTCGGCACCCGTTGGTCCAGTTACCGATACGCTGGTGATGAATAGAGTTGCAGATGCTACGGTATATGTTGCACGTGCCAACTACTCAAGTAAGCAAAATATCATATTCGCTAATGATTTGAATGCTAAGAATAAGCTGAAAAATATGGTGCTTGTTATCAATGATATTGATTTTAGCTCGGCAGGTGGCTATGGTTATGGCTATGGTTACGGCTATGGAGAGAAAAAAACAAAAAAGAAACAAAAAAGGAAATAGGCAGTTGTCACAACTCCTTCAGCGTTAATAACAACAACGTACGGGCTGATCTTACTACCCCTCGTTTCCTTTCCCGATGGATTATCGCGGAGAGGGGTAATTTGTTTTTTGTTTCCAAACAAACTATGTCCACCATGTCACGAAAAAGATATGCCTACCGCCCTTACAGGGCTCATACACATCAATATATCATATTCATGGGGCTCTTGGCCCATGCTATTGCCATAACGCTTCCAGCGTTAATAACTACATCGTACGGGCTGACCTACTACCCCTCGTTTACCTTCCCGATGGATTATCGCGGAGAGGGGTAATTGGTTTCTTGTTTCCAAATGGGTATTACGGTTCGATTTGTGCCACTGATTTCGGTCTATCTGTGCCACCCTTTTCGGTTCAAATGATGCCACTTTTTACGGTTTGATTTGTGCCACTCTGAAAGATCAAGTTATCTTACCCTTCTAATTAAAAGAAGGATAGATATGGCAAACAAACTTGATCCTATGGATATCAGACAAATTTTAAGTTTATTAAATGACGGTTTTAGCAATCGTAAAATTGGCTCCACTCTTGGAGTATCTCGTAACACGGTTAACAGTTATGTCAATCAGCTCAAAGCAAGTGGACATAGTGCCCAAGAGGCTTTGTGTTTTGATGAATCTAGATTGATGGAACTTTTTCCTGATAAAAGCACTATTGATAGTGTTCGTCACAATGAGTTAATGCAGTATCTTGAGGGTGCTAATAAATCTCGTAATCACGCTGGCTTCACTTATCAATTTCATTACAATGAATATGCCAATAGTGTAAGCAATCCTTATAGCTATACTCAGTTTTTAGAGCATTATAACCGCAAGTATGCCAAAATAAAAGGTTCATTGAAGCTTGACCATATAGCTGGTCATGAGATGTTTGTTGATTTTGCAGGAAAGAAACTGGAAATAGTCGATAGGACTACTGGTCAGATAGTCCCTGTTGAAGTTTTTGTAGCTATCTTACCTAATAGTCAATACACTTATGTTGAAGCTTGTCGCAGTCAAAACCGAGAGAATTTTATAAACTGCTGTCAAAATGCTTTACATTTTTATGGAGGTGTTCCTAAAGCTATCGTGTCAGATAATTTAAAGTCAGCCGTTAGTAGAGCCAGCAAATATGAGCCTCAAATTAATCGAAGCTTCAAAGAGTTAGCCCGACACTACAACTGCGTGATTAATCCTACCCGTACCTATGCACCACAAGATAAGGCATTAGTAGAAAATGCTGTACAC
Source organism: uncultured Proteiniphilum sp. (assembly GCA_964346415.1). Classification (GTDB taxonomy): domain Bacteria; phylum Bacteroidota; class Bacteroidia; order Bacteroidales; family Dysgonomonadaceae; genus Petrimonas. The sequence goes on along the minus strand of CAYFUQ010000098.1, from coordinate 786 downwards.
TTGACATATCAAAGAATATATTATCCACTTAGGGAAATGACATTTTTTTCATTAGAGGAACTTAATAAAGAGATATTGCTTACTTTTTAAAAACACTCTTTGCTCAACCACTCAAAAAAGTTGAAGTTGCTACCATTAGAAAAAAGTTAACCTTTAGTGAAGGTAAATATAAGATAAAGATAGAGAACGCCTTACGTTTATAGAAAGGTGTTTATTGTTGGCAGAAATAGTCTGCCAACAATAATGAGGTAATCTAATTAATTGGCACGATCTTTCCTTTATCCAATATGATCTTTCTCCTATAAGAAGTGAAATTGGGGGTAAAAACTGTTTCATCCAATGAATAACCACTTTCATCTAAAGCCTTCCTCAATGCTGCACCATAGGCACCTCTTGTGCCGGTCCATCCTTTGTTGCCTACTTGACGATTAAAGGCATCAATTAATTCTTGGATTGTCTTGCTTTTGAAGATAGCAAAATTCTCTTCGTAATACTGTTCTAAAAAACTTTTTTCTTTCATAACAATAACACTTAAATGATTAAAAATATTATTGTACTTCGAAACAAATAGTGGGGATAAAAAACGTTTATTTTGGATAGCTCCCGTATTGTTTGACCACCGTGGTGACTACACTCGGTTGGTATTACCTATTTGGTAATTCGAAATACACAACAAAGATAAGCATTTTTATTGAACTTGCCAACTTATTTGAGACAAAAAGTTAAGCGATATTTTTAATTGATTCTTTTTTAATATTATACTGTTCCCAGAATTCATCGATTGTC
>CAYFUQ010000097.1:0-5726 GCA_964346415.1 uncultured Proteiniphilum sp. | reverse complement strand
TGGTTGGGCGAGGTGGACGAAAACTTCCAGCCACATAAGATTATGGTGCCTTTCACAATGAAGGGTGAATATAAAATTAAGAGCATTGCGCCTGAAGGGGAGTATAATATCCATCACACCATTGCGGTGGTGGAAGATGCCGACGGAATGGAGCACAAGCTGAACATGATTCAGAAGTGGCCGGTGAAGGTGCCCGTGACTCTCTACAAACACAAGCCCAGACCATACAAATTGATGGAGACCGGAGTGAGAACCATTGACACTCTCAATCCGATTGTTGAAGGTGGTACAGGGTTTATTCCCGGCGCTTTCGGAACGGGCAAAACGGTGTTGCAGCATGCCATCTCAAAACAGGCTGAAGCTGACATTGTGATTATTGCCGCTTGTGGCGAGCGTGCTAACGAGGTGGTTGAGATTTTCACGGAGTTCCCTGAGCTGGAAGACCCGCACACAGGGCGCAAGCTGATGGAGCGTACAATTATTGTGGCAAATACTTCTAACATGCCGGTAGCGGCTCGTGAGGCTTCTGTTTACACGGCCATGGCAATTGGAGAATATTATCGTGCCATGGGATTGAAGGTGTTGCTGATGGCTGACTCTACTTCACGTTGGGCGCAGGCACTGCGTGAGATGAGTAACCGACTGGAAGAGCTGCCGGGACCGGATGCTTTCCCGATGGACTTGTCGGCAATTATTTCTAACTTCTACGGACGTGCAGGGCACGTGACGCTAAATAACGGCGCTGAGGGTTCTATCACTTTTATTGGAACGGTATCACCTGCAGGTGGTAACCTTAAGGAACCTGTAACGGAGAATACCAAGAAGGTGGCTCGTTGTTTTTATGCGCTTGAGCAGGACCGTGCCGACAGAAAACGTTATCCCGCTGTTAATCCTATTGAGTCTTATTCAAAATATATAGAGTATCCCGAGTTTGAAGAGTATATCTCTGAGAGAATATCGTCAGACTGGACTGCCAAGGTAAATGATATCAAGACTCGTTTGCTGCGTGGTAAGGAGATTTCGGAACAGATTAATATTCTGGGAGATGATGGTGTGCCGGTTGAATATCACGTTACTTTCTGGAAGTCGGAGCTTATCGACTTTGTGATTCTGCAGCAGGATGCTTTTGACGCAATTGATTCGGTGACGCCGATGAAGCGTCAGCAATATATCCTGGATATGGTGGTGGATATCTGTAAGACTGAGTTTGAGTTTGATACTTTTACTGAGGTGGCAGATTATTTCAAAAACGTGATTGACGTGTGCCGTCAGATGAACTATTCTGAGTTTGAATCGGATAAGTTCTATGAATATCGCAATCAGCTTGATGAACTACTAAAAACTAAAGAGATAGAGAAATAACAGAGTTTAGTCAATAATATTATGGCAAAAGCATTTCAAAAAATATATACACAGATAACACAGATTACAAAAGCTACTTGTACGGTTAAAGCCTCGGATGTGGGCTACGATGAGCTGGCTACTGTGGATGGACGTTTGTCGCAGGTTGTGAAACTCATCGGTGATGAGGTGACACTGCAGATTTTTGAGGGTACGGAAGGTATTCCCACCAATGCTGAAGTTATTTTCCTGGGTAAAGCGCCTTCACTGAAAGTGGGGGACCAGCTGTCGGGCAGATTCTTTAACTCTTATGGTGACCCTATTGATGGTGGTCCAATACCTGAGGGTGAGGAGGTGCAGATTGGTGGTCCGTCGGTTAATCCCGTGAGAAGAAGACAGCCGTCTGAACTGATTGCAACGGGTATTTCGGGCATCGACCTTAACAATACACTTGTGTCGGGACAAAAGATTCCTTTCTTTGCCGACCCCGACCAGCCGTTCAATCAGATTATGGCTACGGTGGCGCTGCGTGCAAAGGCTGACAAGATTATTCTGGGTGGTATGGGTATGACTAATGATGACTACCTCTATTACAAGAACGTGTTTAGCAACGCGGGTGCCCTGGACCGTATCATCAGCTTTATGAATACAACGGAAGACCCTGCAGTGGAACGACTTCTGGTGCCTGACATGGCGCTTACGGCTGCTGAGTATTTCGCAGTTGAGAAGAATGAGAACGTGCTGGTGTTGCTTTCGGATATGACTTCGTATGCCGACGCACTTTCTATTGTGTCAAACCGTATGGACCAGATTCCTTCTAAAGACTCAATGCCCGGGTCGCTATATTCTGACCTGGCTAAGATTTATGAAAAGGCGGCACAGTTCCCCGATGGTGGTTCGATTACTATTATCGCTGTGACCACGCTTTCGGGTGGTGACATTACGCACGCTGTGCCCGACAATACGGGATATATTACAGAAGGACAGTTGTTCCTGCGCCGTGACAGTGATATTGGTAAAGTGGTTGTTGACCCGTTCCGTTCGTTGTCGCGACTCAAGCAGTTGGTGCAGGGCAAGAAAACCCGTGAAGACCATCCGCAGGTGATGAATGCGGCGGTGCGCTTATATGCTGATGCTGCCAATGCAAGAACCAAGATGGAAAATGGTTTCGACCTGACTGACTATGACACACGTGCACTGGCATTCGCAAGAGACTACTCTGAATATATCCTGGCAATTGATGTTAACCTGGATACAGAGGAGATGCTTGACACGACCTGGAGCTTGCTGTCTGAGCACTTCAGACCGGAAGAGGTGAATATGCGTCGTGACTTAGTTGACAAGTATTGGACTAAGAAATAAAGAATTAGATGGCTATAAAATTTCAATATAATAAAACTTCACAACAGGATCTTGAGAAACAACTTAAGATGCGTGAGCGTGCTTTGCCTACTTTGCAGAGCAAAGAAACTGCGTTGCGTATGGAGGTGAAGAAAGCAAAAAACGAAATTGATGAGCTGGAGCAGGAATTGGAGAAAAAGATACAATCCTACGAACGTATGGTGGGAATGTGGAACGAATTTGAACCTGACCTGCTTCGGGTGAAAGATGTTCATCTGTCGAAGAAAAAGATAGCCGGAGTTGTTATTCCCATGCTAGACAGTGTGGACTTTGAAATTGAAGAATTTAGCATTTATAGCAAACCCAAGTGGTATCTTGACGGGATCAAGACTTTGGAGTCGCTGGTGGAAATTGGCATTCGCCGGGATTTTCATGAGCTGAAAGTAACCAGATTGGATTATGCCAGAAAGAAGACTACACAAAAGGTAAACTTGTTTGAGAAAGTGCAGATTCCGGGATACGAAGATGCGATATTAAAAATTAAGCGTTATCTGGAGGATGAGGAGAACCTCTCCAAGTCTTCACAAAAGATTATGCGTGCCCGACAGGAGCAAAGAGAAGCAGAAGGAGGTAGTGTATGGTAGCAAAAATGAAGAAGTTTACTTTCCTCGCTTATCATAAGGATTACAAACTGTTCTTGGATGAATTGCGGGATTTGGGTTTGATACACGTTGCCGAAACTGAGAAGACTGCCGAAGAAAGCGATATGCTTTATGGATATGTGATGCAGGCAAAACACTTGCAGGATGCTCGTAAAAGGCTTCAGAGTGTGATTGTCAGAAGTAGCGAGACAGTTGAGTTTAATAAAGCGGATGCTGAACTGGGCAAAACCATTCCTGCCAGGATTGAGGAAATACAGGATGAACAGGATAAGCTCAATCAGCAATTGCAGCTAAGCATCAAGGAGCGTGAATCGCTGAAGCCGTGGGGTAATTTTGATCCTGCAGATATTAAGAAGCTTGAGGATAATGGTTATTTCATCTCTTTCTTTGTGGTGCCCGACAGTCAGTTCAATCCCGATTGGGAGAAGGACTACGATGCAGTGGTGATTGGCAGGGAAACCTCGAGAACCTATTTTGTGACAGTAACTCACGACGGCAAGGTTGCTCAGGAGATGAATCTTGAGGCAGAGAAGATGCCTGAGGTTTCGCTAAGTCAGTTGAACGAACTAATTACTTCGCTTCAGGAGGACATTAAGACACAGGATGATAAGCTGAAATCTTTGACGGTGGAGTTGCCCTCTGTGGAGGCTGCATTGCTCGAAGTTGAACATGATATTAAATATACTAAAGTGCTGCAGAGCACTACATCGCTGGCTGATGATAAAATCATGTTGCTGCGTGGTTGGGCACCTGCTGACAACGAAACTGATATTACAAACTATCTGGAATCGAAGGCGGTATATTATGAAGTTGAAGACCCTGCTCCTGAGGATGATGTGCCGATTAAGTTTAAGAACAATAAGTTCGCAAGCTTCTTTGAGCCTCTTACAGAACTATATATGCTGCCCAAGTATAACGAGATTGACCTGACTCCCTATTTTGCACCATTCTATATGTTGTTCTTTGGGTTGTCGCTGGGTGATATTGGTTATGGACTGTTTTTGCTGGTTGTGGCAACGCTCGCCAAGATGTTCTCCAAAGACAAGTTTAGCAACTACATGAAAGCAGTTGTTTCGCTTGTGCAGGTTTTGGGAGCATCAACTATGGTGGCCGGATTGCTGACAGGCGGCTTCTTCGGCTTTCAGATTTATGACTGGAATGTTGGCTTTATTCAGCGTATGAAAGATGCAGTTCAGCTTGACAATAATGATATGTTCCTGCTATCTCTTAAGTTGGGTGTGGTTCAGATATTATTTGGTATGGTTATGAAAGTGTTCAATAAAACCAAGCAACTTGGGTTTAAGTATTCACTTTCAACCATCGGTTGGTTGGTGTTTCTGATTAGTATTATTGTGTCGATGCTGATGCCTTCGGTATTGCCTTTGTTTGGAACGATTCACCTAATCCTGCTGATACCGGCAGTGTTGCTTATATTCTTTTACAACTCACCGGACAAGAACCCGTTTGTCAATATGGGACTTGCTCTCTGGGATACCTACAATATGGCAACAGGGTTGTTGGGCGACGTACTTTCATATGTTCGTCTGTTCGCGCTCGGTCTGTCAGGAGGTATTTTGGCGTCGGTGTTCAATAGTCTTGCTTCGGGTATGAGTCCCGATAATGCTATTGGCAAACCCATTGTGTATGTATTGATTTTTGTGATTGGTCACGCTATTAATATATTTATGAATACACTGGGAGCCATTGTGCATCCGGTACGTCTTACCTTTGTTGAGTTTTATCAGAATGCTGACTTCGAGGGAGGCGGCAAGAAATACAATCCTTTTAGTAAATAATTAAATAACAGAAATATTTTATCAAACATTATAATTAAAACAATTTATGGAAGCTAGTTTATTAATTGCCTATTTAGGCATTGCAATTATGTTGGCGCTCACGGGAATTGGAAGTGCCTATGGAGTGACCATTGTGGGAAATGCAGCTATCGGCGCAGCTAAGAAAGTGGATGGAAAGTTTGGTAACTTTCTGGTGTTGGCAGCTCTGCCCGGTACTCAAGGTCTATATGGTTTTGCAGGATACTTTATGTTCCAAACCATTTTTGAAGTGTTAACTCCAGAGATTACTATGTTTCAGGCTGTGGCAACACTTGCTGCCGGTTTGGCATTAGGTTTTATCGGCTTGTTGTCTGCTATTCGTCAGGGACAGGTTTGTGCCAACGGTGTAGTTGCGATTGGTCAGGGACATGATGCTTTTGGTAACACACTGATTCTTGCAGTGTTCCCCGAATTGTATGCGATTGTTGCACTTGCTGCTACTTTCCTTATCGGTACTGCTATTGCTTAATTGGCAATAATAGCTCAAAAAGAATAAAAAGAGGCTGTCTCAAAATAGATTTTGGGGCAGCCTTTCTTTTAAGTCTAT
>CAYFUQ010000096.1:0-5802 GCA_964346415.1 uncultured Proteiniphilum sp. | reverse complement strand
GATTATCAGGCTAGTGTAGAAGAATTTTTAAACTTTAAGTGGACACTAGTGATTGATCATATAACTTTACTATATTGGTTAATAAAAATCAGCACAGTAAAAAGATTTATAATCTAAATATATAGGTTACTAACTTCTTACTGTGCTCATACATGTTATCGATTTCTCAAATTCCAATGAGAATAGCCAGAACCACCATTAGGAAATACCACAGAATAATGACAGTAATCGTTTGGGCTCCATTGGCAAAGTGCAGCAAGATCATCTCCACTTCCCTCATATTGAGCCAACGCCTCCACATTCGCCATTGCCAAATCTATAAGACCGGCTTCACTTTTTCTGTTTTCCATAGCTCCTGTTCCGGCAGCTATCAGGAGGGCTGATGCAAAAAGCCCTGATAAAATCTTCTTTTTCATAAAAATGTTTGTTTTCAATCTACAATCCCATTCAGCTCTATATAGTACACATCATCTGTTGCAATACTTATTGCATATAATCTATTTCTTACTGTATCAAGTGTTATTTCACCAATAGGTTTATCTGTTGTTACTCTATGAATTAAATTTCCTTGCCAATCAAAAACATGAATAGTATTAATAAATGGAGTATCATATCTGTCCCATTGATCTTTTCCCCAATATGTGGCATAGATATAACTATTATCTGTTTGTGTGCGAATATAGTATTTTTTGAGAGTCTTGTTTTTTCTTTTAAAGATAGTGAACCCGGGGCTTCCTTTCATTCTATAACCAACAGTTTCCCCAGTTATAATATTGGTAATATTCAGTTGATGCAAATGAAGCATGACTTGTACAATTTTTGAACGATCTGGCTTTAAAGACTCATTGGAGGCGAAAAAGGCTTCCGGAATTATTTCGGCATCATCGTTTCTTATTGCTTTTCTGTAGACTGAATAACTATCTATCAGTTGATTAGAATAAAATGTCCTTTTCTGATAATAAGGGAGTGATGCTAACTTATCACCAATATTCATATGTGATTGTACCGACGCAAATATATTATCTTTATCTAACCGATATATATGCTTGTAGTTTGCTCCATTTGTCTCTTTATTCCAAGAATACGGAACAACTGTATCAATCATGGTTTTTCTTTGCTTAACAGTCTGGCTTATATTCCATACTAATAGCTTCTCTTCATTTGGAGCAAATAATAAAGTCTTCAACTCATATTCATCTATGTAGAACTGAGAAATTGGGCTCAATCCAATAAATTCATCAGGTCCTTGACCTTTGTTTAGATAAGTGCCCATTTCTTCACCAGTATCAACATTGAATACATTAAAAAAATGATTTGGCAGCTTTGGATTCATAAAAAACATAAGCGAATCATATACTGCTATATGTCCATAATTATTACCATTTAATGAAAGTAGAGTTAATATAACTTCGCTTTCAGATTTAACCTTATCTTCAACCTGCTTGATTTTTCCATTGAGGTAAACATTGTCATTATTTTTATTGCAGCTAACAATAGAAATTGATAACAAAACCATAAAAACTAATTTGTCAGTTATTCTCATATTTAATGTTATTCTGTATGAATATAAAACGTGTTTTTTCCACAGCTATAATCGAAGTGACATCACAGATATAATAAGATACTATGTTTCTAAAACCAATACTTCAATTTTCAAGTGATTTATCAGTCTGAGATGTCACTTCGGAATTAAATATATAATTGATTGAATCTATTTAGTACATCTATCTTTTGCTGTTTCTAAATAGTTACCGTATGATTGTGCCTCACATGGATAAATTGTACTTGCATTTGTATTAGAATTACAGAACACTTTCCAACCATATGTGCCTGCAAAAGGCTGTTCTATATAACAATATCCCACTTTTGTTCCATCTCCGTCTTCATAAAAAGCCAGCGCCTCCACATTCGCCATGGCCAAATCACTCAGGCCGGACAATGGTCTTTTCTTCATAAGGATCTAATTTAAAAAGATTAATAATTCACATTCACTTAAAATCAATTGTTTTCAACCGTATATATCCTTTCAACGGCAAAGCAACGAGGATATATTATGTAATCATACTTTCCAATTATGATTACATTCTCTAATCTATTAATTTGTATCTAAGTAGATAATCCTCATAATTTGAGTTAGTCGCATATATATATCCATTTTCCTCATCCACAACAAAATAAAAAGGGATAATATCAAATGTATATTCGATTATTGGATTTCCCTTATAATCATACACTTCCATGGTTCTGTCATAAAAATTATCATTTTCTTTACGTCCTGCGTAAATGACATAAAAATACTTCTTTCCGGCATATATATTAAAATAATGATAGGTTATATTTTCTAAATCGTCAATTGGTATTTTAAGTTTCCTCTGGACGCCACCTATTCTCCTCACTATATTGAAGTTATCTAAATCATAAATATCAATCTGTTTCTTATATATATAAGGATACACTACAAAAGAGTCATTTGCAGCAATAAATCCTCTGTTAGAATAAAAGAATGATTCATTATGAGCTTCCTTTTTTAAATTCACTTTGCATATTTCTTTTCGATTCTTCAAATCATATTTCGTAATGGCAAGATTATTACTATTATAATATATAAATAGAGAGTCCTTAACAATATTCATAAAGTTATACTCATCATATCCGTCTAATTTATACTCGTCAATGAATAAAAAGCTTCCATTCGGTTCAATTGATATTTTTCTTATTGTTTGGTGAGAAAAGCCTCTTACATACAAATATTTAGTATCCAGCGTATGACCAAACATAGGAAACGTTTGAATCTCGTCTGGTCCATTCCCTCTTTTCCCCGTAGCATTCCTGAATTCTAACGATGGGGTTTCATAGAGAAATAAAGTTGTATCAGATATTGAACTGGAAATTATAAAATAATCACCTGATTTTGTAACAAAATCAGTGGAAAACACCTCGTTTATACGGATTTTCTCTGCCAACAATTTTCTCTGTTCAAGAAAAATATTCTCATTCACATTTGATTTAGAACATGCATTAAACATACATGTAGCAATAAGCACATATATAAACTTACAATTCATTTCTTACAGTTTAATATAGCAACACAAAAAGCATGCAGAGCCAATAAAGTTTGTCTGTCTGGTGATTAATTACTCAAGCATGCTTTTTGATGTTACTTAGTTATTTCATCAGAACTAGTATATGTGAAATTAACTTTTCAATCTATTATTTTATAATTTCACTTATCAGCGCATGCATCGACTCTGGTTCCACCAACGTGTACATCTTATGGGTTGGCAATCCCCACAATAAGTTACGGTTTCTACTGGACTACCATCATCTTTCTTCTCTATATGAGAATAACAATCCATCGGTTGCCCACTGCTTTCACCTGAAGCTAATGCTTCTATATTCGTCATGTGAATTTCAGAGAGGTTATCCCCTTGCAAAGTACCGCTTGCCTTTATTGTGCAAATTAATAATACAATAAAAAGAAACCTACTAACAAATAAGATTTTTTTCATACGAAAATAATTTAAATGTTTAATTCACTAAATATAAATGCGTTGCACTGTTTTGCAACAATCTCTTATTTCAATTCAGACAAAACAAAAGACAGCACTCATCTTTTGGACAAATGCACCGGTTATCAGAAAGCAAAACAGACAAGAAGGATTAAAATTTCATACACGTGCTCTAGGCGACAATCAGGGGTGCTTATCTGTTGATGTCAGTTTCATAATCGGCTTAGACGCAAAAATGCGCCGTACGCCAGTAAAAAATCGACCTTTGGTTTATTGCTGTCTGCTATGTCGGTATTCTCTTTTTTGCAAACGCTCAGGCAGGTGCTGCCTGCAGTTGAACGTTGTAACCCATTCTCTCTAATTCCTTTTTAAGGTACTTCTTACGCTTGTCCTGAACTTTGTCATTCAAGTAGTCTTCACCAAGTTCGCGGTAAGATACATCATCTTTCAAAACATGATAAACCGACTTGAGAATAGAATGCGCTACGGCTACCGCAGCTCGTTTTTTGCCTCTTCTGGCTGCTAAGCGATGATAACGTGCCTTGTAAAAGGTGCCTTTTGTACGGGTGGCGGCCCATGAAGCCTCCATTAGAGTGGATTTGGCCTGCTTGTTTCCGTGTGTGGTTCTGCCACTTTTTTTTTACCGGCGCTCTCATTATTGCCGGGAGATACGCCAACCCAACTGCACAGTTGCTCCGATGTAGGAAAAACCTCCATGTCTAATCCTATTTCGGCTATCAGGTCTTCAACTGTTTTGCTGCCTAAACCGGGAATCTCCCGAAGCCGATCCAACGCATTCTCATAAGGCAACAGCAGGTTCTTAATCTTATTGTTAAGCTCTTGTACCAATACATCTATATGACGGCTGTTGGCACGAATGGTTTGCAACAGATAAACGTGATGCTCGCTGACAATGCCGTTGCAGGCTTCCCAAAGCTCTTCTTTGGTTGCTTCAATTCGTTTGTGATATACGGCTTCAATGTCTTGCATCGTTACAGGTTTACCTTCGCAAAGCTTGTCGATTAATTTGGTGGCGGTTACACCGCTTGTACTACTAAGTACACTAGACAGCTTAACATTACAGTCTTCAAGAATACGAATAATTCGGTTCTTGTTGGAGGCTGTGTCTTGAATCAGCTTCTTGCGGTAGCGTGTCAAATCACGCAGTTCACGTTGCTCCTTAGGTGGAATATAACTTGGTCTGAGTAGTCCTGCCAAAAGCAGTTTACAGAGCCAGGCACTATCTTTTTTATCAGTCTTATGCCCCGGTACGTTTTTAACGTGACGAGCATTAACAATCCAGACTTTCATTCCGGAGGGCTCCAATACGTGATAAACAGGCTTCCAATAAACACCTGTACTCTCCATAGCAACATGCGTAATGCCATTGTCTAATAACCAGTCTTTTAATTCTGTCAAAGAACTCGTAAACGTTCCAAATTCTCGGGTCGAACGTTTAAGACCTTCGCCATCTATAGTGGCGACCACAGTTTTCTTGTGTACATCTAAGCCGCATCCGCGACTTACAACTTGTTCAAATTGTACTGTTTCCATGATTGATCCTTTCTTTGATGTTTAACTTATAAAATGTCTGCAAAGCAAGTATTACAAAGCTAATAAAAAAGGACAAAAGCCAATCCAACCTAACTACATTTTCATGCTCATGGGTGTTGGGAGAATCATGGGGGTTTCATATAATTGATTTTTATTTTGAGCATTCACTCTTATTCGACCAACTTGAAGCAGGTCTCGCCTTGCATTCATTACACCAAGTTTTATCTTCCATGGGAAAACCTTGAAACCCCTCAATTTTACGATAACAGATAATCCGCTCCCCGCCTTCTGATTCCCCATTGGCCAACGCCTCCACATTCGCCATGGCCAAATCACTCATGGTGACTTCACTCTTTTTGCTTTCTGCAACCCCAACTGCTGTGGTTGCCAACAAGGCCAAAGCAAACAGGCCAGACAATAATTTCTTTTTCGCAGTCATTTTGAAATAATTTAAAATAAATAAATTCAATGTTTTTTCAGCCGTATATATCCTTTCAACGGCTAAGCAACAAGGGCTTTTCTACATTTTTTTTCAATCCATCTCTATTTTTTCACCTACTTTCTGTTGTTTTACAAATTAAACAATACAATCTGTGATTTCAAAAAATAAGATTGTTAAGATTCTAACTCAATTATTTTGATTGATTTTTATTTTTCAATTTCATTTTATTCTATACTGAAACAAGTTGGTTCAATACCACCTTAGACTGTCATTTTGCACAAAGAAAACACGCTGATT
>CAYFUQ010000095.1:0-5918 GCA_964346415.1 uncultured Proteiniphilum sp. | reverse complement strand
TAGGCAATGTAAGCTGCCACGCCTCGGAATACCTCAAGGTGCGTTCTGACGGTATAGGCAGCGTTACCTACTACGGCAAGCCCGGGGAGACCGATCTTTCCAAAAACGGCATTGGAAGAATTAAGGCAGGAGATTAATCCCTGCTATTTAATGTAACACTCTACTTATTAATTACAAAAACCGGAAGCGGGGGCTTGTGAAAGTCCCTGTTTTATTTTTAACATTTGCTAGCGAATATTTACAAACGATTAGATGATGCGTGCCGGGCATATTCGTCCCCTTTAAGTCAAAAATCACCTCCTGATACCACGTACTTTGCTCGTGGTTCCCTTGTACTTTTTCTGGAGTTCGCTCGTATCTCGCTCGTATATCCTTCGTATCTCACTCTAAGTTTCCCCGTAAGTAATAGACTAAAACACGAAGTAGATACAAGTAAAAGATGAGTTATATATTGCCTTTATGTTTAAGATAAACAACCCAATCCCGAACCCACTCACAAGTAAATATTCGTTAAAACATGTGTTGTTTTTGACTGGGTTAACATTTAATATATTCAAGTTTATAGTAATCAGCTCCCATGATCTTTTGAATATTAAAAGTGCAGCCAACTTTCTCCAATTCAGCCGACCGGTACACGGTATCCGGTCACCTATAATCCTTAGGCTGAAAGGAAATACAAACTAAAATCTCTATGAAGAGATTGTTATTAATCAATTTATTTACTAATTTTAATTTTTCAAGTTATGAAGAAAAAGGTTTTATCGGGCGTGTTTGCCCTTGCACTCTTGGCAGCCACAGGCTACGGTGTGAACCAAAGTGTGAAAAGCAATGCTAATCTATCAGATCTGGCATTGAATAACGTAGAGGCGTTGGCACAAAGTGAAAATGATTTGTGTCCTAACGGATGTTATGACAATGGAAAGGGGTGTTATTGTTACGATTGGTATCCGACTTATAGAGAAGCAAAGTAGTAATTCATTACTGATTTATTATCAAAAATATGATCATGAAAAAAATACATATTCTCGCAATTTTATACTTTGGTGCAGTTTTATTTAGCTGTTCAAAAAGCACGGATACAGAAAAATACCAGAGTAAACGGCACAATACTATTGACGTAAAAGAAAAGGTTCAGGAAATAGAAATTGAAGACGTGATGATTGGCTCCATAGCAAGATTATTTCTTACCGATAATTACCTGATCATTAAAGATCCCCAATCCCATGATATGCTAATACATCTATTCGAAAGAAAAAATTATAAATACGTAACAAGTGCTATACCGAGTGGACAGGGACCGGGAGAGGTTACTATTATGGGACATATCGGGGTGAATGATAAAAAGAAAGAATTATATATTTCAGATCATGGTAAACTAAAAATATTCAACTACCCACTAGACAGTATTCTTAACAACCCTTTCTATATACCGGAGACGAAGAAAGAGATCAATAATGTACAATTTCCAAGTGATTATGAATTCATCAATGACACCCTTTGTTTTACAAGAATCATAGAGCCCACGGGCAACGTAGGCCATAATGAAGCTACCGCAAAATGGAACATGCAAACCGGGGAGGTGAATAAGATGAAATACTCCCATCCCAAAGTAGATAAAAAACGCACCTCTTTGGCAGTATCCATGGATAATGAAACACTTGTGGTATGTTACTATAACCATGACCTCATGACAATTATGGACTTAGAAGGGAATCTTAAATACAATATATATGGAACTAATTGGAATAATAGGAGTGCTTCACTGCTTTCCCATTTTGGGAAAGTTGTTTTCGGTGGTGATAAAATAATTGCTCCTTATTCCGGGAAAGACAGGCGTACAAGAGATGATCGTCCTCACATAGTATACATTTTCGATATAGATGGTAATTATATGAAGACATTAAATATAGGATATAGAATTTCCGATATATGTTATGATGAGCAAAATGACAGGCTGATATTCAATTTTGATGATATGATCCAATTTGGCTATCTAGAAATGAAAAACTTGCTGGATTAAAGAACGATATATACCGTAATATAATAATTTCTTAATGTAAGCACCGCTCAAACTTTCATGCAAAACCATCGCTCGTGTGGATACTGATTAAAAAAGGGGGCGATAATTTCAGGTTAATGTGGTAGAACAGGGGGGAGTATAAATACTACTCCGGCCGCTGTTAGCAAGAATAAAATTCTTTTTGTATGTTGATTTCCTATAATTCATGGACTTTCCATTTGAAAACAAAAATAATACAATCCGATCTATAAACAAAATTCAACACTACCGCATAAAAGAGAAAAAATCGATAAGTGTAATCCGCTAAATATCAACAGATAATGAAAAGCAATGTAAAAGTAATGTATATTTCTTGCTAAATAACCGAGTTGATTTTATGTTTGCCGGAAATTGTAAAATAAAGATCACTTATAACGCCAAATACGTAGGATACTTCACAGAACCGTTTCAATCCACGGCAATATGGGTATTTCACCCATAATCTTTAGGCTGAAAGGAAATACAAACTAAAATCTCTATGAAGAGATTGTTATCAATCAATTTATTCACTAATTTTAGAATTCAAGAAAATGAAAAAGAAAATTTTATCGGGCGTGTTTGCCCTTGCAGTATTGGTAGCCACAGGCTACGGAGTGAACAAAAGTATGAAGAGTAGTGCAAATTTAAGCGACTTGGCATTAGCGAATGCAGAGGCATTAGCGAATGGAGAGATAGGATACCCATGCAAATGGCGTACTGACTACATAAATGGAAGTTGGTATGCAATTTGCGACGGAATTGGAATCGGCTATGACTGCAACTGCGGTGAAATCAAACAATATTAAGATAATTTGTCGGAGGAATTTTTCCTCCGACAAAATTTAAACGCTTTCAATGAAATTGATTTACATACTATTACTAAGCACTCTGGTTATTATTTATTCAGGATGTAAGGAGCAAACTGAAACTCGAAAAGACCTTATATCGATTGATATGAATCAGTATGAAAAGGTTGACTTCAACAGTTTGATGAAATCTGTTTCATCTATAAGGCTTGAACTTGACAGTATTCCAACCTTTGAATTGTGCCATAAAATAATACAAAACAACAACCATTACTATTTATTAGTACAAAACAGGACAGGATATGAAGTCTTGATTTTTGATGATTCGGGAAAACTTGTTAACCAAATAGCCTTTAAGGGTCTGCACAATTTTATTAATACGATGTTCATACACTCCAAAGAAAATGAACTATGGATTATATGTGATCAAAACTCGCTCTATAAATATAAATTAGATGGTGCTTTTTTAGAAAAAACAAGTCTTCCTATATCATGTGTTGACATAGCAGAGTTGAATGATCAAAACTTTTTAGTTTATGACGGTGGGTTCAATAAAGATTGGGAACACAATATTGCTCTGACGAATATGGAAAATGTAGAAAAGTTTTTTCTGATAAAAAATAAAAACATGCTTAATAGCTTCTTGAAAAATATCTTCACTTCTGACACCACCAATGAAGACATATATGCATTCCCCAAAATGATAGATACTATATATCATTATAATTCTACAGAAAAGACGATGAAGCCATTCTACCATCTAAATTTTCACGGAGACTTTCTTACCGAAAAAATGATTCCAAAAGATAGATACTTCTCCGATAAAGAAATGTCGGACATAATAACAGAAAAAAAGTATATATACACTCATGGAAATTTTAAAAATGCATCAAATAAACTTTTCTTTTCGGTTTCTGGAAAACGCGATAACTATTACATGATCGATCTAGCAGACAATTCTTTAAAACAGTTTGACACTTTATTTGATGGATATATTTCAAGAGGCTCTTTTTCAGGAAGCAATGGCGAAGATCTACTAATGGTAACAAAGGAGGGATCACTTGCTTCGCACTACAGAAATAAAAAACTCTCTTATCCCTCTTTTCAAGAAGAGATGTCTGAAATGTTGGAGGAAAGTAATTTATGGGTTTTACTAAATATTAAAATAAAGGAATAATGCCATGAATAAACAGTTACTTATACTTGCAGTCGTTATAAGCACCTTTGTGTCATGCTCAAATACAGAAGACAGCGATGGTAACGCGTTGATAGAAGGATTAAGGGTGCCGCGACCGGGTGTCACTCAGTTTAGTACATTATTTACAAACAACCTTGTAATTACACCGTTAGAGACAAAAGATGAATCGCTTATTGGTAGGATAGATAAGATAAAGAAATTTAAAGGAGATTATTATATCTGCTCGTCAAATAGACAGGTCATTCATCGTTTTGATAGCAAAGGCAAGTTTGTTTCATCTCTGAAAAGTCTGGGGACGGGTCCCGAAGAATATCTCCGGATCGAGGATTTTGATGTATGTGAAGTCGATGGAGAAATAGAAGTTTGGGTATCCGACAATCATAATTTAAAAATATATGATGCATCTACATTTTCATTTAAGTACAAGATATCATTCCCCTATATGATACATAAATTTAAAAGGATTGATAATTCGCGTATTTTATTAGTTACAGGAATGAGTGACCACATCCTGACCTTTACTGATGAACGCGGAAATGTGATTTCTGAGTACTTAGAAAAAGAGATACCTTTTATAATGTTTAGACCGGTACAGTTCATTTCGTATGAATCGAATTACATTTTTCAACTAGGAATTGCAAATGCATATGTCATATTTGACTCTGTTACAAATAGTTTTAAAGAAGGAGTTTTTTCAAATGAAAAAGACTTTCTTACTAAAAAGGAACTATTAGATTACTTTGAAAGCTTAGGCACCGATTTTATTAGAAAAGCAAACGAGGGTGTTTATATCAACTCTATGGTAAGTAATAAGGGTAATATTTGGCTATTAATAAACAACAATAGAAAAAGATATATTGTTAAATGTTTAAATGATGGAATGGTGTCATCTGAAATAACAAACAATCCCCTTTTATCTTCATTTGGAATAGGAGAAAGTGACGACAGTCTTATATTATATGCTCATTCGGAAGAAATATTAGAGTGCGAAGATGAACTATTGAACAGATATAAGAATGAAATACAATCCAGCATAGATGATAATCCTTACATACTAGAGTTCTTCTAATATGCTTATTTTCAAACAATAGTACATCCTCTTATTAAGATGACTACGTGTATGCTTTATACTCCGGAAGAACATTTACGGAACATGGAATGGAGAGTCATCATTGTGAACATTTACTGGTTTATGATTGGGATGGCAATCCAATCCAACATTATATTCTAGGTATTCCACTCTCTTCAGTGAAATACGATAAAGAAAAAAACACGATTTACGGGATATGCTATGACCCCGAGGGTGTTTTTGTAGAGTATCAATTAGATAATCAATTTATTCATTAATTTTGAATTTTCAAGTTATGAAGAATACTGTTTTATTTTTATACTTATTTTCATGCTGTTTTTTCACAAGTTGCGGCAAGAGTACCGATACGGAAAAAAAGCAGACTAATCGAAACAAAATTACCGATGTAAATGACAAAGTCGTTGAAATAATAAAGGACGATGCCATAATTGGCTCTAACGCTCGATTATACCTGACAGAGGATTACCTGATTATAAAGGATTCCCAGTCTTACGACATGATGGTTTGACATGTTTGTGGAGTGTTACCACAACC
The DNA here is from genome assembly GCA_964346415.1 of uncultured Proteiniphilum sp. Classification (GTDB taxonomy): domain Bacteria; phylum Bacteroidota; class Bacteroidia; order Bacteroidales; family Dysgonomonadaceae; genus Petrimonas. The sequence goes on along the minus strand of CAYFUQ010000095.1, from coordinate 252 downwards.
ACGATCTTATGACCATCCTGGACTTGGAAGGGAACCTGAGATGCAATGTATACGGAAGCAATTGGAAGAATGGAGACATTGTTCAAATCTATAACTTTGGCGACGTTTTTTTCAGGGGCAACCAGATAATTGCCTCCTATTCAGGCGAAGAAATGCGAGCGGAAGATCGCAGTCCAACCAAACTGCTGATTTTCAGCACTAATGGCGATTATATAAAAACGTTAGATATAGGTCACCGCATTATCGACCTCT
>CAYFUQ010000094.1:0-6100 GCA_964346415.1 uncultured Proteiniphilum sp. | reverse complement strand
CCGTAAATCTTGATCTAGAAATTGTTATTTCTCTGTCTTCAAGCGGTTGCCTCATTACTTCGAGTACACTGCGGTTGAATTCGGGAAGCTCATCGAGAAAAAGAACGCCGTTGTGAGCAAGGCTAATTTCACCCGGCTGAGGAAAAGCACCGCCTCCGACCATTGCGACATCTGAGATAGTGTGATGTGGTGATCTGAACGGTCGGGTTGCCATTAGCGAAACACGACTTTCCAGTTTACCTGCAACGCTGTGTATTTTGGTTGTCTCCAAAGCTTCATCGAGCGTAAAAGGCGGGAGTATTGAAGGCATTCGTTTTGCCATCATCGATTTGCCTGCTCCGGGTGGTCCAATGATAATTATATTGTGTCCACCTGCTGCTGCCACTTCTAATGCCCGCTTAACATTTTCCTGTCCTTTGACATCTCTGAAATCAAATTCGAATAAGTTTTGAGCCTGAGTCAATTCTAGTTCAACATCAAACAACATAGGTTCTAGCGAAATTTCATCATTAATAAAATCAACAACTTGTTTTATATTTTCCACCCCATACACATCAAGACCTTCTACTACTGATGCCTCCTTGGCATTTGCAGAAGGCAGAATAAAGCCTTTAAACCCATTCTCTTTTGCTATAAGTGCAATCGGAAGTGCTCCTTTTATTGGTAGGATATCTCCATTGAGCGACAGTTCTCCCATAATGATGTAATCGGAGAGCTTGTCGGACTTAATAGATTCTGATGAAGCCAAAATACCAAGAGCTAAAGGCAGGTCATAATCTGACCCTTCTTTGCGGATATCAGCCGGAGACATGTTTATAACTATTTGCTTGCGCGGGAATTTATAATCGTTCACTTGTAGTGCTGAAACAATTCTCTCACGACTCTCTTTGACAGATGCATCTGGCAGGCCGACCAAAAAGAATTTTATACCTTTTGAACAGTTTACTTCAATAGTTACAGGTGTGGCATTAATTCCCTGCACAGCTGCACCATATACTTTTACCAACATGATTTTAGTGATTGTTTTTCTTTAAAGTTTTCAATTTGCTTTCGATGGTCATTAAGGATAGATCCCTGCCACTTATAATTCCTTGTGGCGATATCAGAATATTATTCGGTATGTACTCTATATTGTATGCATCAACAACATCTGATGCCCAGCATTTTTTATCGGGTATCACCCTCCAGGCTATAGAGTCATTAATAATTGATTGGTCGGGATATAGCGCCGAATCTATATAAATGGATATAAACTCCACACTATCTTTGTTTAAACTGTCATATATCTCTTTAAGCGCAGCTGTCACCTCCCTCGAATCGACTCCTGTGGTTGAAACAAAAGACATAAGCAGATATTTACCTTTAAAATCATAGGAGTTTATTGTATCTCCCTTAACATCAATCAACTGAAAATAAGGCATAGAGACGCCTTCAGCCGAACGATTCAGTTTTTTCAGATAATTATTAAGATTTAGCGCCATTTTTGTTTTTAGCAAATCTCCTTTCAGATACTCCATAGAACGCTCAAATACCTTATGGCTCTCTGGATTGGCAAAGAACTCATTAATAAGAATCAAGCTAGACAGGTTTGTGGGATTGTCTTGAATAAACTCTTCAGCATGCAACAGTAGTTCTTTATTAACAGAATTAATCTTGTTAATCTCGTCGTTGTCCGGCAAAAGCTTATTGTTTTGAGATGATTCAGGGTTAGTCATCTCGCTCATATAATTATCAAGAAGCAATGAACGATATTCAAGCAATTCTTTATTTTGAGTTTTGAAGTAGGTGAGATCGTCATTTACGCTATTACCATTTACCTTAATTAAATCGGGAACTCTGGTATCACCCTTTACAGAAATTTTGTCGCCTGATTGGGCGAATACTACCACAGAAGATGACTGGTTATTAAAGTAAAAAGAGAAAAGAGTCAGCGAATCGACACTGTTTTTATACTGAAACTTACTGTTTGATTTAGCCAGCAAAGTGTCTATCTTAAGAGAATCACCAATATAATAAGATACCAAAATCTCAGGATCAGTTAAGTTTTGAATATTGCCATTTATATTCAATGAATTGGTTTTGTTGCATGAATGCAGCAAAACGAGTAATACAATCAACAGTAAAAAATTCACTGAGAATGTTTTCTTCATTAATGTTGTTATAAGATCTGGCATTACTCTTTTCACAAAAATGCTGTAGTTCTAATATTAGCTCATACGACGATTGGCAAAGATAATGAAAATTCCTGATTGTTCAGTATTTTTTACAATTTTATTGTATCTCAATGAAAAATATTGTAACATCCTGCAAAAAAGGGTTTAGCTTGTAAAAATGCAAATAATTAGGATGCTAAAAACTGCATTATAAGGATTATACTAGACAATATGTTATTTTTGTATAACAACTTCTAACTTGTGAGATAATAATTGCACAAAAACCTAATATCAGCGGTCTAAACATTAAGTCTCAACTTTTTTATTTAAGTTTGTAGAGCAAATAATTCAACAATCTTTATATGTTTTTTTCTATCATAATACCTGTATTTAATCGACCCGAGGAAGTAGATGAGCTTTTGCAAAGCTTGACATTGCAAACGAATAAGAACTTCGAAGTCATTTTGGCAGAAGATGGATCTACTAACAAAAGTGACGAAGTAGCTAAAAAATATGCTGAAATACTTAGTATAAATTACTTCGAAAAAACAAATTCGGGACCTGGTACAACCAGGAATGCAGGTGCCGAAAAAGCAAAGTTTGACTACCTAATATTCTTTGACTCGGACTGCATAATACCGGAGAAGTACATTGAGCATGTTTCTGATTATCTGAATAAATACTATTGTGATGCTTTTGGGGGACCCGATGAAGCACTACCTGACTTCACAATCATTCAGAAGGCAATAAATTATTCGATGACTTCATTTTTCACAACCGGGGGGATTAGGGGTGGTAGTAGATCTATGGATAAATTTCATCCCCGTACATTTAATCTTGGAGTGTCAAAAGAGGCCTTCGAACAGATTGGAGGATTTGGGAAAATGAGGTTTGGAGAGGATATAGATTTCAGTTTGCGTTTGCTATCCAATGGTTTTAAAACTACTTTGATTAGGGATGCTTATGTCTACCACAAACGTCGTACAACATTGAGACAATTTTACAAACAAGTAAATAATTCGGGAATAGCTCGGATTAATCTTCATCTTGCACATCCGGGTTCTATGAAAGCAGTACACACTCTGCCTGCTCTGTTTGTAATTGGTATGATTTCTGTTGTTTTTCTATCTCTCTTTAATCCTCTTTTTATACTAGTACCTATAATATATAGCATATTAGTATTTGTAGATTCGTTGATTAAAAACAAATCACACAAGGTTGCACTAGCAAGTATCTCTGCTTCGTGGGTTCAGCTGTTTGGCTATGGATTGGGATTTATAAAAGCTGTTTGGCGCAGGTTAATACTCAAGCAGGGAGAATTCAAAACTTTTGAGAAAAAGTTCTATGATTAAGACCGTATCCTATCTATAGTTTTTCACCATAAGCCAGATCACCTGCATCTCCTATACCCGGAACGATATATGACGATTCGTCGAGATGAGGATCAATAGCTGCTGCCCATATAGTGGTTTTGTCTTTTGGAAAGTGCTCCGCACAATAATCAACTGCTTGCTGACTTGCCACAATGGTGGCAATATGAACATGTGTCGGGGCTCCCTTGGTAAGTAATGCACGGTAGGTAAGTTCCATGCTACTGCCTGTAGCCAGCATAGGATCTGTTATAATTAAAGTTTTACCTTCAATGGATGGGGATGCTATATATTCAATATGTATATCAAAGGCCTGATGACCCTTCTCACGATACTTTCTGTACGCTGATACGAAAGCATTGCCTGCATTGTCAAAATAATTGAGCATACCGTGATGAAATGGCAGACCGGCTCTGAGGATTGTGCCCAACACAATATCTTCATTTATTACTTGTGCTTGTGTCTTTTCAAGAGGAGTGTCAATCTCAATTTGCTTATAACTCATTCCTTTGCTGATTTCATAAGCCATGATTTCTGCAATTCGTTCTATATTTCGTCTGAACCGAAGGCGATCGGACTGTATGCTGGTGTCTCTGATTTCGCGTACGAATACACTGAGCAATGAATTAGTATCTGAAAAATTGACTATTTTCATTTGAATATAAATTACACTTGATATACGGTATTTGACAAGCAAAGTTACAATATTTGAACTGAATCTAAACTTTTACAATGTTTATTTTGTTGAAATATGTAATATAGATGAAAATAATCATTAATTACGGAAATTTTTCTCTAATTAGTTTTGTAATCAAAAAAAATGAATTATTTTTGCATCATTGTTTTAGGAGTAAAAAATCTATGAATTTTAGATTAATCATAACATTATACATTTAATTTAATTATTATCACATGGTAAATTTAGATTTAAGCAAGTATGGTATTGTAGGTGACTTTGAAGTTATTCACAATCCAACTTACGAAGAGCTATTCCAAGCTGAAATGGATCCTGCGAACGAAGGTTTTGAGAGAGGCGTTTTAACAACTACCGGTGCTGTATCAGTTGATACCGGCGTTTTTACTGGTCGTTCACCTAAAGATAAGTTCATCGTAATGGATGACATTACAAGAGACACTCTTTGGTGGGATGGAAATATCAATCGCCCAACAACTCCGGAAGTATTTGACCATTGTAAAGGATTAGTTACTGATCAACTTTCAGGAGCGAAAAAACTTTATGTTGTTGACACGTTCTGTGGCACAAACGAAGACACCCGCATGAAAGTACGTTTCATTATGGAGGTTGCATGGCAAGCTCACTTCGTTACAAACATGTTTATCCGTCCTTCACACTATGAGTTGGCAAACTACGGTGAGCCAGACTTCGTTTGCTTGAACGGCTCTAAAACTACCAATCCTAACTGGAAAGAGCAAGGCTTAAACTCTGAAGTATTTACTTTGTTTGATCTAACCCGCAAAATGCAGGTAATCGGTGGAACATGGTATGGTGGTGAAATGAAGAAAGGTATTTTCGCATTGATGAACTACTACTTACCATTGAAAGGCGTTGCATCTATGCACTGCTCGGCTAACGTTGGTGAAGAAGGTGACGTTGCTGTATTCTTCGGTCTTTCAGGTACCGGTAAAACAACACTTTCTGCTGACCCAAAACGTTTCCTAATTGGTGATGACGAGCACGGATGGGATGATCACGGTGTGTTTAACTACGAAGGTGGTTGCTACGCAAAAGTTATTGATCTGGAAAAAGATAAAGAGCCTGATATCTGGCGTGCTATCCGCAGAGATGCACTTCTTGAGAACGTAACTGTTCTTGAAGATGGTACACCTGACTACACGAAAGAGGCTTCAAAAACTGAGAACACACGTGTTTCTTACCCAATTTATCACATCAATAAAGTTGTTTCTCCATCACGTGCAGGACATGCTTCAAAAATCATTTACCTATCGGCTGACGCATTTGGTGTATTGCCTCCGGTTTCTATCCTTGATGATAAAGCTGCACAATATCACTTCCTATCCGGATTTACTTCAAAACTAGCCGGAACAGAGCGTGGTATTACTGAGCCACAACCATCATTCTCACCTGCCTTTGGTGAAGCTTTCCTTACTTTGCACCCAACTATGTATGCTAAAACATTGATCAGCAAAGCTCAGGAGCACAATGCAAAGGTATACTTGGTTAATACAGGATGGAACGGAACAGGAAATCGTATTTCACTTAAAAATACTCGTGCTATCATTGACGCTATTATCGACGGTTCAATTGAGAATGCTGAAACAGTTCAAATTCCAATTCTGAATCTTACTGCTCCGACTGCATTGAATAATGTTGACAGTAACATTCTTGACCCACGCGATACTTATGCTGATGTTGCTGAGTGGGAGAAAAAAGCAAAATCACTTGCTGAAAAATATATTGCTAACTTTGAGCAATATTGCGACAATGAAGATGCAATCGCATTGAAAGTTGCAGGTCCTCAGTTGTAATAGATTACAATTATATTGTATCGTCCTAAATAACCGTTACAGGTTTTAGTACAAAATTAATAGATTTAT
>CAYFUQ010000093.1:0-6188 GCA_964346415.1 uncultured Proteiniphilum sp. | reverse complement strand
TGCTGTTTTATAAACTTGCCAAACTCGTTGTTTGCCTCATCATATTGCAGATGCAACACCTCTCGCATTGGATTTTGTGAGTTTGCAAACTCAAGTTCCCATGTCACCAGCGTTTTGTAAACTTTTGCCCAGTCGTCTGCATTTTGGCAGTTGCTGATATCGGTGCTCAGTTTGCTGAATGCATCGCGGTAATTCTCTGTATTTGTTTCGCTTATTATTTCTTTCCTTTCCAGTATTTTCTTAACTGCCATAAGAATCTGGTGAGGGTTTACGGGCTTTATCAAATAGTCGGCAATCTTTTTGCCAATTGCCTTTTCCATTATCCCTTCATCTTCACTTTTTGTGATCATGATAACGGGGATTTCGGGATGAGTATTGCCAATATGCTCCAATGTCTCCAGACCTGTAAGTCCCGGCATATGCTCGTCAAGGAAAATAATGTCGAAATGCTGTTCTGAATTTTTATCAATAGCATCTCTGCCGCTATTTACGGGCACCACGTCAAATCCCTTCTCCTGAAGGAAAAGGATGTATGGTTTTAGTAAGTCTATTTCGTCGTCAGCCCAGAGAATTTTTGCCCGCTTCATGTTGGTTGTACTGTTATTTGCTTACAATCAGCAATATTGAAACAAATTTATCCATTTATTGCTTATTGCACAATCATTTTTTGTTTTTTAAGAATAAAGAGAGTGAAAAACCTGGGATGCCATTTGGAGTGTCTGGAGTTGGACGAAAAAACGGAGATACAATTGTAGTCTTGGAAAAAGTGTATGAAAAAGTCAGGACAGGTTTTGATAAAGGATAAAGTGAGAGTGAAATTATTCTATATTTTCAATAAAAAAACTATCTTTGTTGGTAGTAAAATCTAACATTCAATTTATTATTAATCAAATGAAAAAAACTTTTTTATTACTGTTTGGTGCTCTGTTGTTTTTGGGCACTTCCTGCACAGGCTCGAAAGAGCAAATCTTCAATGGAAAAGATTTGTCGAACTGGGAATTCGTGGTTGAAAACAATGCTGTGGATGCCGCTGAGGTCTATTGGGTAGAAAATGGAGAGATTTATATCAAGGGTGATCCTTTTGGGTATATGTACACCAAAAAGGAATATACAAACTACACTTTTGAGGTTGAGTACAGATGGGATGGAGAGGCTACCAACAGCGGTGTGTTTCTGTTAATCGAAGAAACCAAGAACCCTTTCCCTAAAGGTATTGAGTGCCAGTTGATGGCAGGAAAAGCAGGCGACTTTGTTCTGCTTGGCGGTTCTGATATGGAGGAGTATGAATTGCCTGAGGGGGTTACAGAACGTCCCGATTTCCCTGTTATTGAGAAGATGACTGCTTCTACCGAAAAGGCTGTAGGCGAATGGAATAATGTGAGAGTTACTGTTCGAGATGGTATTGTGGAAGTTTATATCAACGATGTTTATCAAAATCGCGGAACAAGTCCGGCGAAAACAGGACATATTGGTTTGCAGAGTGAGGGTGGAGGTATCTACTTCCGCAATCTGAAACTAACCGAACTGTAGAGTAATGATTGCCGCTGTTGGCTAGATAATTATATATAACTGAAAATCGAATAAAATGAAGCTTACTGAAAAGTCACAACACTATATTGATTTAGAAGACAAGTACGGTGCACACAATTACAAGCCGCTGCCTGTGGTCCTTTCGCAGGGTAAAGGCATTTATGTATGGGACGTTGACGGGAAAAAGTATTTTGACTTCCTGTCGGCGTACTCAGCGGTCAATCAGGGGCATTGTCATCCGCATATTGTAGATGTTTTGAAAGAGCAGGCCGACACATTGTGTCTCACGTCGCGCGCTTTTTACAATGATGCGCTTGGCCCTTATGAAGAGTTTGTGCACAACTATTTCGGATACGATAAGATGTTGCCCATGAACTCCGGTGCCGAGGCTGTTGAAACTGCACTTAAGCTGGCTCGCAAATGGGGGTATAAGAAAAAAGGCATACCTGAAAATGAGGCGATTATTATTGCCTGTGAAAGTAATTTCCATGGAAGAACCATTACTATTGTTTCTCTTTCTACCGATCCTGATGCACGTGCCGATTATGGTCCTTACACCCCGGGTATAGAGATTATTCCTTATAATGATATTGATGCGCTGGAGCGGTTGCTTGAAGAGAAGGGCGACAAGGTTGCCGGTTTTTTGGTTGAGCCAATTCAGGGCGAAGCGGGGGTTTTTGTGCCCGATGATGGTTATTTGAAGGCTTGCAGTCATTTGTGCAGTCAGCATGATGTGCTGTTTATTGCGGATGAGGTGCAGACCGGTATTGGCCGTACGGGCAAAATGCTGTGTTGCGATCATGAGGGTATTCGTCCCGACATTGTGATTTTGGGCAAGGCTATATCAGGCGGTGTGTTGCCGGTGTCGGCTGTGTTGGCTGATGATGAGATTATGCTGACCATACAGCCGGGGCAGCATGGATCTACATTTGGTGGATTTCCACTTGCCTGCAAGGTGGCTACTGCTGCCTTAGAGGTAATCAGAGATGAGCACCTTGACATAAATGCGGGTGTTTTGGGCAAAATATTTCGTGAGGAAATGAGAAAGATAGACAGCCCGTTTGTGAAAGAGGTGCGTGGTAAGGGCTTGCTCAATGCTATTGTTATCGAGCCACACAATGGAAAAGAGGCATGGGATGTGTGCATCGAGATGGCAAAATACGGATTGCTTGCCAAGCCAACTCATCAGCACATTATTCGTTTTGCACCGCCGCTGGTGATAACTGAGGATGAATTGATGGAGGCAATTAATATTATTAAAGAGTCTATTAAGACACTTGAATAAAACACCTAACTGAAACGGTATGCAAACAACTTCCAAAATATTAATGGTTCGTCCCGCACACTTTGCTTTCAATGCAGAGACGGCTGAGAATAATCACTTTCAGGAAAAGACAGACCAGACTGATGTGAACGCCAAGGCTGTCAAGGAATTTGACACTTTTGTAGCTTTGCTTCGCAGTAATGATGTGGATGTGATTGTTGTGCAAGACACTCCCGAGCCGTGGACACCCGATTCGGTTTTTCCCAACAACTGGTTCTCATCGCACACAATGGGCGAATTGGTGCTCTATCCCATGTTTGCCGAAAACCGAAGGGCTGAACGAAAACCGGCAGTGCTTCATCTTTTGCGTCGCAGGATGAATCATCCAAAGCTTATTGACTTGACCCACTGGGAGAAGGAGGGTGAGTTTTTGGAGGGAACAGGCAGTATGATACTTGACAGGGATAAGCGTATTGCCTATGCATGTAGATCGGAACGAACTTCGGAAAAGGTATTAATTGATTTCTGTTCGAGACTGCAATTCGATTATGTTTTGTTTGATGCTGTAGATAGAAACGGGAAGCCTGTTTATCACACCAACGTGATGATGGAAGTGGGTACTCAGATTGTGGTGGTTTGTCTTGAAGCTGTCAAAAATGAGGATGATCGTGAAAGACTTGTGAGGCGACTTGAAAGCACAGGTAAGATAATTGTGGATATCACTCAGGAGCAAATGGAACATTTTTCGGGAAATATGATTGAGTTGAAAAACAGAAGCGGACATCCCCTGATGGTTATGTCGCAATCGGCTCGCAATGCACTGACTCCCGAGCAGGTGCGTATTATTTCTACTTACAATAAAATTATATCTGCCGATCTCTCTACTATTGAGACTAATGGGGGAGGATCGGCTAGGTGCATGATTGCTGAAATATTTTATTGATGTTTGTTAGAATTTTTTTATAACCGAGTGTTTCTTTAATTAATTATACTTTCTTTGTAGTATAGAATCTTAACTATTTTAAATTAATTTAATTATGTCATTCAAATCAGAACTTAAAGAGTTTTTAATGCGCGGTAATGTGGTTGACATGGCCGTGGGTATTGTAATTGGTGGTGCATTTGGCAAAATCGTTACATCATTCGTTAATGATATTCTTATGCCGCCCATTGCTGCTGTTGTTGGCGATGGTCAGTTTGGTGATCTTAGTGTTACCCTAAAGCAGGCTGTTATGGAAGGTGCAGAAATTGTTACACCCGCCATCACATGGAACTATGGTTCATTTATTCAGACAGTGATTGATTTCCTTATCATTGGTACAGCCATCTTTATGGTGATAAAGGGAATGAATTCGTTTAAAAAGAAAGAAGAGCCGGCTCCCGAAGCAGCTCCCGAGCCAACAAAGGAAGAAACTTTACTTACTGAAATTCGCGACTTGCTGAAGAAAGATAAGTAAAACAGATGACCCTTCGTTCACTATTCAGCAAACTTCTACCATTTGCCAGGCCGTATAAGAATCTTATATTCTATACGTTGCTGCTAACACTAATAGGTTCTTTCGCTGCACAGATAAATGCTTATGTGTTGCGATACACGGTGGACAGCATTAGCGATATGATGGTGGCAGGCAGAATGTTGAGCGAGGGGTTTAACCTTTTGCTCACCATTACTATTGTGCTTCTTGCGAAAGAAGTGCTGTATGCTGTCATTCAGTTTGGGCAAAAGTTTTTTGGGGAGAAGCTGCGCATAATGATTGCCCGCGACTTGTCGCAGGAAGTGGTGGAGCGCATTCTTACCTATCGTATGGCTTTCTTTACTTCTTCTGAAAATGAGAGTGGAAAACTGCAAACCAGAATTGATTGGGGAATAAGTGGTTTGACGCGAATGGTTCAGAACTTTTTCATTGATGTGTTGCCCTTGTTTGCCAATGCTGTTGTGGCATTGGTTGTGATGTTTTCGGCCAACTTCTATGTGGGATTGGTAGGTCTGCTCATTGTACCTGTCTATTTCTATATCAGTCAAAGGCAAGTGAAAAAACTTGGGGGCTTCCGTCGCCGTATGCGAACTTATCGGGAGACGAAGAACAACCAGATTATTAATATCATTGAAAGCATAAGTGTAATCAAGTCGTTTGTGCGCGAGCCTGTGGAAGCAGAAAAGCAGTGGCAGATTCAGTATGACATGACGGAGAATCAACTGCAAACCCGCAAGACGGCTTTCCTTTTTAACAGCCTGAAGAGTTTTGTTGAACAAATTGGGGTTGTTATTATCATTATTCTTACTGCATTTCTTGTGTTAGACGGTCAGATGACCATAGGTGCCATCATGTTTCATATAATGCTGTTTAATAATGTGACTGCACCCATAAGCCAACTGCACAGAATTTATGACGATATGAATGATGCTTTGGTGTATTCCGAAAGCTTCTTTAGTATTCTGGAATCAGAAGAAGAGGTGGAGAGGAGTGGTAGTTACATTCCTGAAGAGCTAAACGGCAGACTTGAATTGCGGAATGTGGACTTCACATATCCCAACGGCAATGAGGCGCTCAAGGATGTTAGCTTTACTGTGAAACCGGGCAAGATAACTGCGTTGGTGGGATTGAGCGGCGCGGGCAAAAGCACGGTGGTTAATCTTTTAGACAAGTTTTATGAACCCACGTCGGGTGATATTTATGTGGACGGAGTAAATATCAATGACTTCAATACTGAATATCTGCGTGAAAATATTGGTCTGGTCTTGCAGAAAAATCATATATTCCAGGGTACTATAGCTGAGAATATCTTGTATGGCAATATCACTGCAAGCGAGGAAGACATAGTTGATGCTGCCAAAAAGGCTTATATCCACGAGCAGATTATGGAGCTTCCCAAAGGTTATGAGTCAGATGCCACACAACTTTCGGGAGGACAGCAGCAGCGCATAGCCATTGCTCGAATGTTTATTAAGAATCCGCCTATTATATTCCTTGATGAGCCGACGGCCAATCTCGACGCCATTGCCACAGAGCAGGTGAAAAAGAGTCTTGATGCCATTAAGGCGAACCGTACTGTGATTATCATCTCACACAGTATTTCTCAGATAATTGATGCGGAGCATATTGTAGTGCTCGAAAAAGGTCGCAAAGTAGAGGATGGCACTCATGAACAGCTGCTTCAGCAGAAAGGTGCTTATTACGATATATTCAACGCTATGGCAAACAGCCTCAATATTGACAAGATTAAGGATTCGCTTATATAATCAGAAATCATATATAAACAAAAACCCCTGAAATCTTTTGACTTCAGGGGTTTTTTATATTAAAACAAGTACTCGGAGCGGGACTTGAACCCGCACAACCTTAATGGTCACAAGATTTTAAGTCTTGCGTGTCTACCATTCCACCATCCGAGC
>CAYFUQ010000092.1:0-6225 GCA_964346415.1 uncultured Proteiniphilum sp. | reverse complement strand
GTAACACCAATTAAGGGTTCACCCCCGGTATCGGAAACCAATCCGGTTACTGTTAGGTTTTGAGCAGACAAACAAAGGGAGATAGCCCATATTAATACAAGCGATGCTCCTCTCATTAGATTAAAAGTTCTTTTTTTCATCTCATTGTTTGTTTGTTTTTAAAAAAATATCAGTTAATTGTCGTTGCATATTTATGACAGCCTGTTGCTGTCAGTTTCATTTATATAAGTACTGTCATTTTTCTGTTTTGGTTATGTGAATAGCTCTATAAGCGTTTGTATCACACTAATTAAATCTCTTTATTTTTAGTCAATAATGTATCTAGTACAATATTTGTTCTGATGCAAAAATACATAAATTAGTAATTTAGAAGTTTAGTTTCGATATGTTTAATAACATGTGTTACAGTATTTTTATATATTGTATTTTATACATTTATTTTGGCTGTATAGTGTACAGTATGCTGAGCTTGTGATTTTGCTGTGTTTGCAATTTGATTTAGTTAAGGTTATAACGAAATGTTAAAATAGTATTTGTGGAGTTTGTTTTTCATTTTGTAAGTATTACAATAAAGAATTGCGGAATAAAGAATGTTTTTTTAATAAAAAAGCTGCTTCGGTTATTCAATTTCCCGAAGCAGCTTTGGTGTGTTATTATACCCGGAGGCAACCCTCCCGTCTCTATTTATTTCACAGTAATTTTCACATCATCTCCATTCAGTCCGTCAGATGTAGCTTTTAGCTGAATGGGCGTCCCGGTCTTGTTGCTCTCCACTATCACCAGACATTTTCCATAGAACGCTTTTCTCATTGGAGCTTTAAAGCTCTCCATGCTCACGGGGTTGCCGTTGTCAACTCCTGCTATTTTGCCTCCGCCTTCAATTTCAAAATTAACCAGGTTGTCGGCATTGGGGCACAGGTTGCCATCTTTGTCCAAAACCTCCACGGTGATAAAGCTCAAATCTCTGTTTGCAGATATTTGGCTTCTGTCGGGGGTGAGTTTTATCTGATATGGTTCGCCTGCGGTCTTTGTTTCGCGCGACATCACCTCTTTGCCATCTTTTCGGGTAACTACCTTAATCTCACCCGGCTCATAAGTTGTACGCCATGAAACATGGAATACCGAATCGCTTTTCTGTTTTACACCCTGCGACACACCGTTTACAAACAGTTCTGCCTCGTCGGCATTATTGTAGTAAGCCCAAATGTCAACCGTCTCTCCCTGTTCCCAGTTCCAGTGTGGGAAAACGTGCAGCATCGTCTTGTCCGACCATTCAGACTGATACATATAATAAGCATCCTTTGGAAATCCTGCCAGGTCTATAATGCCAAAGTAGGAGCTGCGTGCAGGGAAGTTGAACGGAGTAGGCTCGCCAATATAGTCGAAACCTGTCCATATATACAAACCGCTCACGTAGTCGTTCTCTTTCACCTTTCTCCAGGTGTCTTCGTGTGTAGAACCCCATGGCACATGGCAGTTGTCATACGCCGAGCAAGAGAAAGAAGGATCTTCGAAAGTCATATCCCAGCGCGCAGGCCATATATAAGCCGAGTCGCTCGGCATGCGATAGTATCCGCGTGTGGCAAGTGCTGAGGTTGTTTCGCTTGCTATAAATGGTTTGCCCGGATATTCGACTTTCACATTATCATAATCATTAAGATGGTAATTGAAACCAATAATATCCAGTGCACCCGATAGCAACAGATGGTTGATGGTGCGCGTTTCATTGTTGCCCGCCGTAACAGGTCGGGTAGGGTCCAGCTCCTTAACCATATTCACAAGCTTTATGGTAAGAAGCGAGTTAACGCTCAATGTGTCGCTTATTTCCGACTCATCAATATCTCTGGTGAAGTTCAGCAAAAGATTAGCCTGCATAATATCCAGCGTGTCGGCATCTGCCTGCGTCCATTGTTCCATCACCTCGTTACCAATACTCCATGAGAAGATGGAAGGGTGATTTCTGTCGCGCAATATATGATCGGTCAGGTCGCGTTCGTGCCACTCGTTGAAATAGAGTGAGTAGTCGTAAGTGGTTTTTCTTTTTCTCCACATATCGAAAGTCTCATCCTGAACTATAAAGCCCATTTTGTCACAAAGTTGCAACAACTCCGGTGCGGGTGGATTGTGTGCCGTGCGAATGCCGTTCACACCCATCTCTCTCAGTATCTCCAGTTGTCGCTCCAGTGCACGTGTGTTTATACTTGCTCCCAGTGCTCCCAGGTCGTGGTGCATACACACACCCTTTATCTTTATTGACTCACCGTTGAGGAAGAACCCCTTTTCAGCATCAAACTCAAAAGTCCTAACTCCCAGCGGTGTCTCGTAGCTGTCTGTTTGTTTACCGTCGGCATACAGATTTGTGACCACCGTATATAAATGAGGATTGTCAACAGACCAGAATACCGGGTTGTCAATCTGCAGCTGCTGTTCTATAACATTTGAGTCACCGGGCTTAAACTGCTGTGTGGTGCTTTGTGTGGAAACACTGTTTTGCGAACCATCACGAATGATTGTCTCAATCTTAACCGATGCTTCGGCAGTCATCTCACTCTTAATGGTGGTGCTTACGCTTACGGTTGCCTTTTGCTCAGACACCTCAGGTGTGGTAACGTAGGTGCCCCACAGGTCCACATATAGAGGTTCAACCGTGGTGAGCCACACATTGCGATATATACCGCATCCCGAATACCATCTGGAGTTGGGTTGTTCGCTATTGTCAACTCGCACCGCTATGGTGTTTTCAGAATCGAACGACAGATAAGGTGTCAGATCATATCTGAACGAAATATAACCATAGGGACGCAATCCCAGATATGTGCCGTTTATCCACACTTCCGAGTTCATATAAACCCCGTCGAAGTCGATAAATATCTTCTTGCCCTCAAGTTTCTTGTCAAGCTTAAATGTTTTTCTGTACCATCCAACTCCGCCCGGCAGTGCTCCGCCTCCGGCTCCCGAAGGATTGTCGGCACTAAACTCACCCTCAATTGCCCAGTCGTGTGGCAGGTCGAGAGTGCGCCACGATGAATCGTCATAGTCTGCTGACGATGCCTCTGCGATATCTCCCAAATGGAATGTCCAGTCATCGTTGAAGCTTAATTTTTCTCTGGGACTTTCGCTGCTGCACGAACTGAAAAACAGTATTGCAACCAGCGCAAGCACCAATGTTAATTTAAAGTGTCTCATTATCATTGATTATTTTATAGTTATAACTCAATCTCTTTTGATTTCCAAGCAATGCACTTATGTGACTAAAGTTTTTGGAGTAGTTGTTGTTCAGCAACATCAATACAGTTAATTCTACAATAAGGCATGTTGCAAAAGTAGATATTATCGCCGATTCTAATTGTTTTTAACGTGTGTTATAAAGCATGAAGAAAAGTGTCCACGAAAAAAGCCGCATTAATGATACAATCATTTGATGCGGCTTTTTCTATATGTTGTTGTTATCGGCTGGCTTATCCCACAGGTATTGGAGCTTCGTCAATTGTGAAGTCTATTGGCAACAGACATTTCACATTCACCTTTTCTCCATTTCGTTCGCCCGGGTTCCATTTCGACATCAGGCTAAGCACTCTCATAGCTTCGCGGTCGAGTTGCGGATGAACACCGTTTACAATTTCTATATTGCTGATTGCTCCATCGGCAGCCACGATAAATGAACAGAGGATGCGACCCTCAACTCCCTCCTGACGCGCTTCCTTTGGGTAGCGTATCTGGTGAGCGATAAACTCTGCCAATCCTCTTTCGCCATAAGGGTACTCAGGCATTTTGTCAACAATGGAATATACCTCCGAGTTGACTATCTGCTCATCCTTTTTGGCATACACATCGCCTGATGAAGCGGTAGTGTTGCGAGATGCAGTTGCCACTGCATTTTTGTTTAGCTTAAAATACATTGGCACATAGTTGGTAGAGCGCACTATTTTGTTTCCGTTCTTAGCAGGACGCCACGGAGGCATCAGCTTCAAAATTCTCAAAGCCTCTTCGTTGAGCTGCTCATCTGCACGATGTATCAGTTCAAAGTTGGTCAGCGTGCCATCTTCTTCCACCACAAAGGTGTAAACCACCAATCCCTGTTTGTCATTCTCAGCTGCCTCACGAGGATATTGCAGCGATCTGGCAATAAACTTGTGCATCTCGGCGGCACCACCTGTATATATAGAAGGCAGCTCGGGATTGTCATATATTTTCCCCGGAGGATTTGATGCGTTGCCTGATGCAAAAACGCTGAACGATACAGCAACAGTCAGGATAAGCGAAACGATGAAGGATTTTATTTTCATTGTTGTATAGTGTTGTTTTATTGTTTGTTGATTTTCAAAACGCAAAGATAACAAAAGTGTATTGTTTCTGAAAATTAACATCCCTTTTTTCTATCTTTGCTTCATTAACCCTATTGCTTATGTCACCATTCTCTTCAAAGTCAATCAATAAGGCGCACGACATCAGGCGTTTTCAGTTTCGCGACACTCCCTTTGTTGCCCTTATGAACAAGCGTATATATAATGTGCTCATCATTGCCTCGCAATATGATATGTTTATCCTGGAAGACGACGGGCGTGTTGATGAGCAGATATTCAATGAGTACACATCGCTTAGTCTGCGCTATGCACCCCGTTTCACGCAGGTGGTCAATATAAAACAGGCTTATGAGGAGCTGGACTCTAACCGCTTTGAGCTTATTATATGTATGCCCAATATGGACAAGCGGGAAGTATTTGAAGAGTTGCGCACCATCGACCGCAAATATCCACACATACCCATTGTGCTCCTCACTCCGTTTTCAAAATCGGTGACACGTCTTATCGAAAAAGAAGATCTGACGGGTATCGACTATGTGTTTAGCTGGCTGGGCAGTGCCGACCTGCTGCTTGCCATCATCAAGCTGATTGAGGATAAGATG
The DNA here is from genome assembly GCA_964346415.1 of uncultured Proteiniphilum sp. Lineage (GTDB taxonomy): Bacteria > Bacteroidota > Bacteroidia > Bacteroidales > Dysgonomonadaceae > Petrimonas. The sequence goes on along the minus strand of CAYFUQ010000092.1, from coordinate 1,319 downwards.
AATGTGGAGCATGATGTGAAAACTGTGGGTGTGCAAACCATCATGCTTGTGGAGGATTCGGTGCGGTTTTATTCCTCCGCTTTGCCCCTGCTATATAAATATGTGCTAAACGAGTCGAAAGAATTTTCCAAGGAAGCACTCAACGACCACCTCAGGATGATGAGAATGCGCGGTCGTCCCAAAATCCTGTTTGCCCGCAATTATGAAGAGGCAGTGAGCTATTATGAAAAATATAAAGATAACATGCTGGGTGTTATCACCGACATCACCTTCGACCGCGAGGGAGCAAAAGAGAAATATGCAGGCAGAATGCTGGGCGAGTGGATTCGCTCGCAAGATAAATATATACCTATTATATATACATCATCTGAGAGTAGCAACGGAGTATTTGCCCAAGACATCAATGCCACATTTGTGGACAAAAACTCAAAGATACTTCCGCAGGATATACATAAGGCCATAAAGGACAACTTTGGCTTTGGCGACTTTATCATACTTGCCCCCAAGTCGAAAGAGGAGATATTTCGTATCAGCAACCTCAAAGAGATGCAGCTGAAGATACGTCACATCCCCGACGATTCGCTATACTACCATCTGTCGCGCGACGACTTTTCGAGATTCTTCTACGCCCGCGCCATGTTTCCCGTGGCAGAGATGCTCCATAAAATAGAAGTTACAGACTATCCCAGCATGGATGATGCCCGCGAGTTGATTTATCAGGCAATAGTGGAATATCGCAGGATGAAAAACAGCGGTGTGGTGGCTATATTCGAAAAGGAGCGATACGATAAATACTCAAGCTTTGCCCGAATTGGCGAGGGGTCGCTCGGGGGCAAAGGGCGTGGTCTGGCCTTTGTGGGCAATCTGGTTAAGACTCACTTCGAACCCGACAATGATGAAAACCTACCCGTGATGACACCCAAGACGGTGGTGCTCTGCACCGATGTCTTTGATGAGTTTATGGCAGCTAATCAGCTATATGATATTGCACTCTCGGATGCAGATGATGAGGAGATATTGCGTCATTTCCTATCGGCAAGACTGCCCAAGCGACTCACCGGTGACTTTATGGTTTTCCTTGATGCCATCTCCACACCTGTTGCCGTTCGTTCGTCGAGCCTGCTTGAGGATTCTCAATACCAACCCTTTGCCGGAATCTACTCCACCTACATGGTGCCCTATGTGGAGGATAAGCACAAGATGGTGCGGCTTATTCACATGTCAATCAAAGCCGTTTATGCATCGGTGTTTTACAAAGACAGCAAGGCTTATATGGCCTCAACCCACAACCTGATTGATCAGGAAAAGATGGCAATTGT
>CAYFUQ010000091.1:0-6302 GCA_964346415.1 uncultured Proteiniphilum sp. | reverse complement strand
CGTATTGCATAATTGACGGTAAAGTTACACAGATTTTTGGTGAAAACAATAAGAGAAAGTTTCAAACTTAATTCACCAATAAATGTCAAGTATTTTGTTTCGTTTACTTGACAATTAATGGTCGCCCTTCTGTTGCCAAAGGTGAAATAGGATTTCTTATTTCTTAACCTTACACTTCATTAATTCCGCAAGGTTGGTTGTGAAAGGAATGGCGGCGGCACGATTGGGAGAATAGTTTTTGAGCTTCCTGAAATCCCATTTCATGTTTTTAAACTCAGACTCTGTGACGGGTTCTATGTTGATAACAAGATAGTAGTCCTGCGAGGGTGAAGGGTAATTCTTTTTCCTCAAATCTTCTTGTGATAATACTCGTGGTCCTCTACTTATGATACGCCACAAGTCGCCTGAACTTTCATCGTCTTTTGTGTGGAGTAATAAAAACTTGGCATTGACCGTTTCGTTATCCAATATTAGCGAGCCTGTCCTTGTTCCCATTCTAAAGTTGTATAAGTTTTGCTTGCAAATCCAATCATACTGTTTGGTCTGATAGTAACCAACCAACACAAAGGTTTCGTCGGGAAGCATGCTGCGGTTCTGATGTATAAGTTCAGGTAGTTGTACTTTAAGTGCATCTTCTGATGCTGGGGCTTCCTTGTGGATATCGAAAGTTCGGAAAGCAAGCTTTTCTCTTTGAGTAGTTCGGTTGATAAAGTGGTCAACAACTTCAAGAATAAACGCTTTAAGTTTCGCTACTCCCGTATTTGTTTTCGAAGGTCTGACAGGGAATGCTCCTAACCCGGGGATTACTTCATGAAACCCCTGCATAGTTTTAGGGTCATCACCTCCCGGATACAACACATAAGCACCACCTGTGCGCCTGATGGCGTCTTTGTATGCATGCATTTTAAGAAGGTCGGCATTCTTATATGTGCCTTTCCTGTTTTCTATCTTCTCTTCATCTAGTTCCTCGCTGCTTTTGTTTTGAAGCAACTTTACCAAACTGTCAACTTTATATTTTGCATCAAAATGGATATGAACAATAAGTTCCTGCTCCTCTGCCTCTTGCTCCGATATTTCATAAGGCCAAATTGACAAAGTGTAGTCGGGTCTTAAAGTTGCAGTCCAACTGCCCCCGGCAGGATAAGTGTTCCTTCCTTGAAAAGAACGATTGTAGTTAAACTGAATGTTCAACTTCCTGTATTCAGATTCATAGACACCACGCAGGGCGGTAAACACTCCTTGTTTGATTTGCAAACTTAGGCCGTCAATTGTCGGTTTGATTAGTTTGTCTGCCACTTCAGCTTCAATCTTAAATATGTCTGTGAGCAAATCAAGCAACACAAAGAATAACCAATATTCATAAAGTGTGGCAATATCCTTCTTGCCTCCTTTATAAACATCATCACCGCCCTCCCAAATCAGTTTAGCCGCCAGGTCAAACATCAACCAAACTCTCAATACTTCCCTGTATCCCTCTTTGCGTTGTAGCACAGGGCTGTTTAGTTTCAATGTGTCGGGGCGTGATATGCTTTTGAATATGGAGTGATGCAGATGGTTCTCCAGTTGGTTAATTAAAGAGTTGGATTCCCTTTCCAAAATCTTGTGCTTAAACTTTCTTGCACTGCTATTAATATCAATACAAAACTTCAGAAATACTTCCAATGCATGTTTGACAAATCTGTTTTCGGGTGTGTCAAGTGAATCCGTTTTCCGTATGGTTGTTATTTTCTCAGGAGCACTGTCCAGGCCATATCTGTTCAGGTAATGACTGTCAGGAAGTTTTGTGCGACGACTTCCTCTTAGTATCTCCTTGATATTTTTGTTGGAGAAGCGACCGATATTGCTGATTGTCCTTTCCTCCGTAATCTCCATCCATTGAGTTACAGGATTGGTGACAATTCTGTGAACTGCCTCGCCAAACTCAATAGAACCTATAACCGATTTGATAAATGAAAATCGTTGGTAAAGCGTTCTGCTGTCAGCTGCATAATCCACATCAAAGTGATGCGATACAGGTGAGTTGGCACGCATTAACAAGTCGGTGCTCTTTTCTGTTATAAGCTCCAACATATCTCGGTAGTCATCCCGATAGTCAGCTTTCACCGACTGCACTTCCAGCTCTATAATCTTAACGGGAGTGTCCATTCCTTTTTTGAAAAGAGGAATGGAAAGAGTCCCTACAAATATATTGGGAGCAATAGTTCCCAGATGAGGTGTGCGCCTGTGCGCTTGAACAATATTCTCACCAACATCACCCAGCTCATAATTCTGTTCGGTCAAAGAGTAGTCGTAGCTGAATCCCTCAATTAATTGATACGGTGCCTCGCTGTTCGCCTTTGCACTATGGCGTGCGTCAACCAACGTGTCAGAAACCCTTGCATCAATCCACAAACTCAAACCCTCTTCGACTGAGTCCAGATTAATTTCTATGTTGTCAACATACCGCATTTAGGTTACGCTTCTGCAAAACTAGTGTATCCATTATCAATAGCCCCTTTGTGCATCCGCGCTATTTTCTCAAGTGACAGCGGGAAAAGCACTTCTGTATTATTGAAATTGTAGCTTTCGTTTTCAAAAATATCTTTCAACACATTGACTTTGTCCGTTACACAAAACGAAGCCAGCGTTTCAAGTATAGGCACTATCTTACGACGCGAACCATGTAGTTTGGGGAGCAACTTTTGAATGATTGCAATATCAATTTTCTCATTCAGCTTCATGTCGCTGTCCAATACTGTCAACTGATTGATTAACCGCATCATCTCGTTGGCACTGCGATAACCAAACTCTGCACCGGTCTTTTGCAACTCTTTGAAGAACCTAAGAAGTGTGTCATTCATCTCTTCACTTTTCTCAAGCTGCTTGTTTTGCACAAGAGTTAAGAAATGTCCCGACATTTTAGAGCCACCTTGTCTTAGAATACTCATGTCAAGCGGAGCGGCATCAAATAGATATTGCTCCATCTCGTCAGGTGAAACTCTAAACTCTATAGTGTTTGCCCTGTCCAGAACTTTCGGACTAAACATATTGGTTGTTTCATCAATATTGACCGTACCGATGATAAACAGATTGTCAGGCAGTTTCAACTCGTGGGGTATGCCATTTTTAGCCTCATTGCTCTTGTCATAAAGCGGAATGCTCTCGTCAGATTCCATCACACTCAGGAAGTCGGCAAAGTATCGCTCCACATGACTCAGGTTCATTTCGTCCAGCACTAGAAAGTGAGGTTCATTCTTATGTTTGTTAGCCCTGATGATAATATCGAGCGCACCGTTGTCGGGTTTTACATACTCCTCATTATTCAAAGCATTGGGATAGCCCAACAGCGGGTCCCTGTTAGTCCAGTCAGCACCAACGGGCACAATGCTGTATTGTTTATCGCTTTCACAAATCCACTCAACAAATGCCTGTGCCAGTTTTGTTTTACCAGACCCGGACAAACCTGTTAGAATAACAAAGGGTTTGGTAAGAAGCGAGGCGGTAAAGCGTTTGATTAGTTGGTCGGAGTAGATGAGGCCAGATTCTTTGAGGTGAGTGATGAATAGTTTTATAGAAAAGTTGTCCTGTATTTCCATAACCAGTGGTTTGTGAGATTCTTCAGTTACTAAAGGAATATTATCATTGGTGTCTATTTGTTCGCTTGTGTTCTCCTGTGTTTCGAGTTTTTCCTCAAAAGTGTCAGGGAACCAAATTTGATTATAATCAGTGATTATATCATGCAAATCTTTATCGAGCTCGTCATTTGGTGGTAAATTGTCAACATCGTAAGCTCTGAAAATAAAAGACTTTCCATAGCGCTGAGGCTTAGCGTTGAGGTTACTTTTGAAATACTCTTCAATAGTAGCTTTGCCATCAGCGTTCCAGTTTATTAGAGGTTTTATCGTCTCACTAACTCCATATGCAAGAATTAGAAAATTATAATCTTTAAATAAGAGGTAGACAGGGTAAATGCCGTGACTTACAACATTTGGATCTCTAAGAAAAGCAATCCATGGAATCATTGCCATATTCCCTTTGCCAAAGCTAGCCCTTACCTTTGTGCCTATGTATGTTTGATTATACTTTGCGTATGTGAGGTCATTAGTCTGCGCCTGTGCTAAAAACTGTTTTAATACTTGATGAAAACTCATAATTCTGTGTGTTTGTTGTTTCTCCAATTATGTCATGGATAACTTTACTCCGTAAAGATAGTGACTTTTGAAAGTATTATCTACTTTGTGTGGTGCTCGCTTTATCTGAAAAACCTATTCCCACAATGAGGACACTCCCAGTCCATTCCTCGGATACCATTACGATAGTATCCTCCACCTTTGGCTTTCATGCCTGTCTTCCTGCAATAAGGACATCGTTTCTTTTTACCCAGAGATACGCCGGCAAGGTGATTGAGGTAGAAGATGCCTCCAAGTACAAAAATGGGAATAAGAAGGTAAAACATAGTCTGTTGAATTTTTAATGTTGTTATGAATCTATATAATATCAAACCCAATACTCTTCAAATAATTAAAAGTGCCGTCATAATACTTGCTCAGTCTGGTTTTGTCCTTATCATTCCCCTCGGGAACAACGATAACCATACCCTTGCGAGCGCGAGTAAGCAGCACTCTGTATGCATTGATTAAGTATTGTCGGCGTTCCTCTTTTATAACTCTTTGCCATTTGCTACCTACGAATGAGTGAGTTTTCCACTCACCATCTGTATATCGTAAGTCTCCATCCCAAGTGAGGCAGGCCCAATCCAGTTCAAGGCCTTGCACTTGAAACTCTGTGGCAACATCTTCTAAGAAGTAGGAAGAACGAACATCTTCTTTGTCGTTCAAGAACCAGTAAACATGATTGATACCTGCTCTAATATCTATTGCAAATGGGCGCAAGCGATACGCCTGCGATGAAACAACCATACCGTAGCGCTCCGTGCCTCGTGCTTTTTCTCTGAGCCATGCTTTGGCTTTGTTTACATCACGTGTGATAACAATAGGATATTGCTCTTTGACTTCTACGAGTGTGTTTGGTGCGTTACTATCAATGTCGAGTATCTCTTTTACGAGCTTGGAAAGGTTTTGAGCCTTGAAGGAACGCATCGAAACTGCAAGATGCAGGGCCTTGTTGTATTCTACAACGCTGTTCTTTTTCAATTCTTCAATAGCTTCTTGTGCTGCATATTCGCTGTCATATAGATTCGGGGATATTCTTGTTTCCCACTCGGGAAAAGTCTCTTTTATGGCATTTAGCCATTCCGAGATGCCTGCTTCGCCTGTATGAATTTCCTGTCCTCCACCTACCAAGCAAACCACAACGGCCCAATCGGGATGTCTGTCTAAGCAAGAAATCAAGAATTCAGGTTCAGAGTGACTGAAATCATTAATCCCTTTCTTTTGTTGCATGAACTTAACAGTTTGGTGTTTAGTCCAAGCTCTTTGGGCTTCGTCAAATATCGCCACGTGGTCGTAGGGTGGTTTTTTGTCTCTGAGATAAGCATCCCTATAGTGATGGATTATTTGTATAAATGTTTTGACGCTCTCTCGTGCATCTCTTTTGGTTAATCGGTTGCCTTCTTCTTTTTCTCTCTTAACTCTATCTCTTACCAGTGCTTCTTGTAGTACATCAACCAGTGGTTTGTTGCCCGATAGATACACACTTGCACTCTCTTTTTCTTTATCCAGATGTTCTGTAGCAATCTTCAAACCAACCAACGTTTTGCCAGCACCAGGCACACCTGTCACAAAACAGATTACTTTTTTGCCGTTCTCCTTTGCGTATTTAATGCTTTCCGAGATGTATCCTGTTGTTTCGGTAAGGTTGATTTCGTCGGCTCCTTTACGTATTATATCTTCTACGGTGTGCTCGTTATACATCTTTATAGCAGCTTCAACTATAGTTGGAGTAGGAGAGTAGCTCCCCGTTAGATATTTATTAGCATCTATGTCTTGTCCCTCTTCTCCTAAATATAATAAGACGTTATCAATAGTCTCATTTAGGCTTTTGGCATTTGTTCTTAGGGGATTGATAAGACTGTCGTTGTGACTTGTTGTGATAATATCAAATGGAACAGCCTTAGCGCGTGTAGCTATTAATATTGGAGCAAGTATCGCGTCGTGGCTTGGCTCATGAAAGTTTTTTAAATCCACTCCATAATCCCAAACTTGATCGTAGTCTTGGTTGTTGTAATCCTTCGCGCCAACCTTAAACTCCAGTATAAACACAATGTTCTTGATGATAAGTAGGCAGTCAACTCGCTTTCCCATTCTAGGAATAGAGAACTCAAAAACAAGATGTCCTTCGTATTCACTAAGAACCTCTTTTAG
>CAYFUQ010000090.1:0-6374 GCA_964346415.1 uncultured Proteiniphilum sp. | reverse complement strand
AAAATTTATTATTAACAATGCTGATGCTTGCGCTGGTTGTACCGGCACAGGCACAGTTTGGTAAGAAATTGCTCGAAAAAGCAAAAGAAGCTGTGAAGAGCGAGATCGAAAAAGTGGTTGACGAGAATGCGCCCGAAACAAGCCAGAGCGCATCGGGAGACTCTAAGAGTAGCACAAAGAGTGTGCTGAGTAGTGCGCTGCCAAAGGCCACAAAGACTATATATGTGTCGGCAGCCAATGGCAGCAATCGCAACGACGGTAGCAAAAGCTCTCCGCTGAAGGATATTCAAAAGGCAGTGAATGATGCGCCTGAAGGGGCTTTGATTCAGGTAGCACAGGGCAACTATCTTGGTAATCTGGACAGAGGATATATAGAAATTAAGAAGTATGTGTCAATTGTGGGTGGATATTCTGATGATTTTTCGGAGCGCGATCCGATTAAATATCGGACCATGATTCAGCCTCCGGCTGATGCCGGTGGCACAAATGCCAATCACGGACTATTGGATATTTATGTGAAAGGAAATCGCAATGGGGTGGTGCTTATTGATGGTTTGTTTTTGGATAAAGGGTTTATGAATCGATATCGCATAAATGATCCTACCAATCCTAAAACCGGAACACCGGAAGGATGTGAAACCGGTATGATGGTACCTCCCGGGTTTGATTCGGGAATCCCCACAATGCGTGGTCCTACTTCTGTTTCGGGTCAGCTTATTCATGGTGATGTGGAAGGACAGGTTACTATTCGCAACTGCGTGTTGATGAATAGTTGTCATTTCGGTATTCAGATGGGAAATATTGGCGGGCATTTCGATATTTATAATAATATATTTATTGCTAATCGTATGGCTGCCTGCGAGGTGCGAAGCATGAACAAGAATGTGAGCGAGGTGTCGGTTGATTTTCACAACAACACTGTTCTCTTTACCTGGAGGCGTGACCCCATGCCCGAAGATAAGGATATGGGTTATGGATTCCGTTATATGACTGGCGTGAATGCTAATGTGTATAATAATATATTTGGAGGAACGGACTTTGCGGCTCTTGACAGGACATATATTGATTCTGACAGGAACAAAGAGGCGGAGCGTAAGACATCAGCCTGGAACAATCTTTTCTTTGCAAATATTGAGGCTGATCTTTCTTTGCCGTCGGGTGGTGGTAAGTTTATGCGAATCTTCGCAAAGCAGTTTGAGGATGTGGAGCAGCTGGTGAAATATGAGAATAATCGTGAGATGAATGAGTCGGAGATTGAGGAACTGTCTAAGAGCATTGATGCTCCTTACCTGAAGGGATTCTTGAGTCAGGAGGGCAGTTCGGCAAGTAGTTTCAACCCCAATTCTTCTGAAAATATATTGCGCTCAGCGTTGGGAATGAATCAGCGAGGCACCACAAGCTACACTGTGTCGATGTATGGCAATGGTTATCCTGCCGACAAGGGCAGTGATTTGTTTGGGGCACTGAGTGGATATGGGGCGCAGAAACCTAAGTGAGTATCGGCAAACTCAATGCGAAGCTCAGCTATTATATGATAAAGTGATTATTAACGAACAAAAAATGTAGGATTATGGCGCGTATATTTGAAACAAAAACTAACTGTCAGGGTTACTCTACTCTTGATTCCCTTATACAAAGACTTGAGATGCTTAAGAAAGAGTCTGTTGAGCAGGGTGATAATAGGAGATACAAAAAGCTGAACAGGGTAATTAGTAAAATGAAATCAGACCCTGACCTGGTCTATTGTGAAGACGTGAAAATGCTGATGAAGCAACTAAGATATTAAAAAACTCTACTGGGTTAACCTTTTATTTAATACCGTGATATTTTTCGCATGGTTCGGACATTTTACTACCTTTACATTTGTAATAACAGTAAAATATTGAACTATGCGAAAATTTTATCTACTCATTCTGATGGTTGCGGTTGCATTTGTTAGCTGCGACAATAAATCGGAGATTACACTTTCATTTGACTCTTTTGGCGTTGTGCCCGATACTAAGGAGAATGCTTCCGGGGCGGCAGGTTTGCTGATAGAACATCTTAAGTCGTTGCCGGATGATGCTGAGGTGATGGTTACCTTTCCCAAGGGTCGTTATGATTTTTATGAGGAGGATGCTTTCACTCGTGAGTATTATATTTCTAATCACGATCAGACAAATCCCAAAAAGTGGGCTTTGCACTGGAGAAACTGAAAAATATTACAATCGACGGGCATGGTTCGGAGTTTATATTTCACGGTAGAATGGTGCCTTTAGCGTTGTTGAACAGCGAAAACATTACGCTGAAAAACTTTTCTGTCGATTTTGAGCTTCCTGCTCTACGTCAGCTAAACATTGTGGAGGTGGATGTGGCTAAAGATGAGCTTCTGGCGGAGATATATCCCGAGGACAATTATCGCATTGATGATGGCAAGCTGATTATCCTGGGTGAGGGCTATGAAATGGTACCTGTCAGTTCATTGGCATTTCACGAAAACAGACGATTAACCTACAATAGAGGCGATGTGGGTTTTAATCCACAGTGGGTTGAGGAGGTCAGTCCCAATGTGCTTCGCATCAAGGGATGGCATCAGGTGAAGGCTACCGAGGTTGGCGAGCGTTATGCGCTGAGGTCTTATTACAGACCAACACCCGGAATCTTTATTGGTGAATGTCTTGATACTAAAGTTGAGAATGTGAAGGTGCATTACTCTGAGGGTATGGCATTGCTGGCGCAAATGAGTGAGAATATCACGATTGATGGTTTCTCAGTTTGCCTAAAGGGTGATTATGATCCGCGTTACTTTACAGCTCAGGCTGACGCTACTCACTTTTCTGCCTGCAAGGGAGTGATTATTTCCAAAAACGGACTATATGAAGGTATGGCTGATGATGCCATAAATGTGCACGGAACTTATCTGAGAATCATTAATAGGGTTGATGACAATACACTTCAGGGTCGCTATATGCACCATCAGGCGTGGGGCTTCAAGTGGGGCGAGCCGGGCGATAAGGTTCAGTTTGTTGAGTCTGAAAGGATGCAACTGGTGGGCGACAGTTATATTAATACTATTGAGTCTATAAAAGCTATTGACAAGCCTGACGAGTTTGGTGCAAAGGTGTTTGAGATAAAGTTTACAGATGTGCTTCCTGCAGAGATATCGGAAGAAGGAAAATATGGCGTTGAGAATTTGACGTGGACTCCCGAGGTTGTGTTTTCTGACAATATAATCCGTAACAACAGAGCACGAGGTGCTTTGTTTAGCACTCCGAAAAAGGTACTTTGTGAGAACAATCTTTTCGATCACACGCATGGCACAGCTGTTTTGTTGTGTGGAGATTGCAATGGATGGTACGAAACGGGGGCTTGCAAGGATGTGACTATTCGCAATAATACATTTATCAATGCGCTCACTGCAAACTATCAGTTTACAAATGCAATTATATCAATCTATCCTGAAATTCCTAATCTTGAGGGGCAGGATAAGTATTTCCATTCGGGAATTGTGATTGAGGGTAATACGTTTGATACATTCGATCGTCCTTTGGTGTATGCCAAATCTACTGACGGTCTTGTTTTTAGAAATAACATCATTACTCACAACACTGAGTATGAGCCTTTCCATTGGAACAAGTATCCTTTCTTTTTTGAAAAGGTGAAGAATGTGGTGATTGAGGGTAATGAATTTGACAAGGAGCTTGACATTGTGAATGATATTAAGGTTACGCTCTCAGAAGAGGGTGATGTGAAAGTTAAATAACTCTTTACGTAATAGGTTATATGTTACAAAGCCGATGCTCATGCGAGTATCGGCTTTGCTGTTTTATTATTTCTGCATTCTCTTTATTATGCTATATGCTTCCACGATGCCCAGCTCACCGGCTTTGCGCAAGTCATCCAGTCCGGCGGCAGTCTCACCAATGGAGAGACACGAGATACCTCTGTTGAAGTATGCTTCTGCAAACTGAGGTTCTATTTTGATTGCCTTGCTGTAGCTGTCGATGGCGGCGCGATAATCTTTTTCGTTGCTGAATATTTCGGCCATGTTGTAGTGGGCAAATATAAAGTCGGGGTCCAGTCGAAGAACTTGTTCATATAGTTTCAGTATCTCATCGTTTCTGAATGAACGGACTGATACTTCAGGTAACTTTATTTTGCTTGGTTGTTTTGTATTCGACAATGACTCTGACAGGGCTAGTCTGGGCTGTTCAATCTGTGCTTTTGATTGCTCAGAAGGCAGAGATGGGTTTAGCTCCAGTTGTTTCGACAATATTACTGCTTTCACAAAATAGGATTGTGACAGCTCGGGGTTCAGCTCAATAGCTTTGTTGATGTCCGAAAGGGCATTGTCGTAATCTTGCACAAGCATAAAGTCCATTGCCCGCCCAAAGTATAGATTGGCATCGTTGGGTCGCTGCTGCATCAGTTCGGAATAGTTGTCAATGGATCGGAAGTGTGTCTGCACCTGCAGTTCATTTAGCGGAGCTTCATTGTTGACGGCCTTTAGTCTCCAGGTCAGCCTCAGCTGATTGTTTGCCTCTTCAAGAGTTCCGGAGTAATATACAGGACGGTTCACCTCAAAGCCTTTGTCGTAATATGTAAGAACAAATCGTGGCTCGAGGGTGATTCTTGCTCCCATATCCTGCACTCGTCCTCGTGATTCGCTTTGATATTTACTCTTCTGTTTTTCGTCGCTCTCTTTGTCAGCAACAACTAAGAGATTAAATTTGTCTATGTCTTTGTCAGTTTCCTCGCGGGTTTCTTTTGATTCAGACTTTCGGCCACTCTCAGCGTCTACTGTGGCACGTCGTTTGGCTTTTGCTTCTTCAGCTCGTGCCATATTGTAGTCGGTCTCTGCTCCACGCAAGTCATTTAGCTTCCGCTTCATCTCGGCACGCATATAGTATCCGCTAAAGAAGTCGGGATGTTCATCTAACACAAAGTCGATATCATTAAGAGCACTCAGGTTGTCGCCAATTTCAGCAAACAGCATTGCACGGTTGAGGTATGCCATGCTGTTGTCGGGCTCCAGTTCTATCACCTTGTCAAAGTCTTCAATGGCCCGGTTGTTGTCGGCAACCTGTGCACGCAGCAGTCCTCGGTTGAATCGTGCAATCAGATTATTATTGTCAGTATCAATCACCCGATCGTAGTCGGACATTGCTCCCCGCAGGTCGTTGAGATTGTATTTAACAAGTCCCCGGTTTATATAGTTGCCGGTGAAATATGGATCAAGTCGTATAGCTTCGTCAAAGTCCTCTAAAGAACTGTTGAATTCTCCCTGTTGTAAATATAGCAACCCTCGTGCCGAAAACGAATGTGCGGTATACGGGTCCATCTCGATAGCCTTGTTGTAGTCATCAAGTGCACTTATGGAGTCTTTTTGCTCCAGGTGCATTTGTGCCCGTGTCAGATATCCCGGCACATAGTCGGGATAGCGGCGCAGTAACACCTCGAAGAACTTATCTGCAATTTCATAATCTTTCATCTCCACATTCACGATTGCCATATTTATGAGCGTTAGCCTATCTTCGGGCATAAACTCCAGACTTCGCTGATAGTCGTAGGCAGCAAGTTCAAATTTGTCCTGGTTTTGTCGGGCTGCACCTCTCAGCTGGTAGGCAGCTGTGTAGTAGGGATTTCGCTCCAGACACAAGTCGGCATCTTCTTCAGCTCCTTTAAAGTCTTCGAGCATGAATTTAGCCATCGCCCTGAAGTAATAAGGTTCGGCAAGATATGACTTGGCACTGATTACCTGATTAAAGTATTGGATGGCCACAACGTAGTCTTCAAAATAGAGGGCATTCTTACCAATAATCATTACCCTGTTTGTGTTGACTTGCGAAAATGCCACCGTTATGTAAAGAGTTAGGAATATGGAACTAAATATTTTTCTCATTGCTTTGTGCGCTGTGCTTTATGTTGATTTCTCTACTTAGAGCGAAAATTTGGTAAAATGTTTAATCACCATTTAAATGGTGTTTGATTGCTATTTAAATACTGTTTGTTGTTTCAATTAATCTGACCCCATTTTCTTCCTCGCTTATTTTCAGTTTGAGGCAGTTGTCAGGGAGTAGCGATTCGATGAGTTCGGGCCATTCGATAAAGCAGAGGTTGCCGTTGTAGAAGTAGTCCTCGTAGCCAAAGTCGTAAACCTCTTCAAGTTTATTGATGCGATAGAAATCAAAGTGATAGATGGGATTTCCTTCTCCACTTTTGTATTCGTTGACTATTGCAAAGGTGGGGCTGGTGATGGTTTCAGTCACTCCCAACTCTTCACACACAGCTTTGATAAAAGTAGTCTTGCCTGCTCCCATTGCTCCATAGAGGGCAATTGCTGTTTTGTCGCCTATTTGTTCTATGAATTGTTTGGCAGCATTGTTAATATCTGA
>CAYFUQ010000089.1:3933-6407 GCA_964346415.1 uncultured Proteiniphilum sp. | reverse complement strand
AGGTACTCGTCAGTAGGTGACGAGTACTTCCGAAAAGTTGAAAATCCTGATTTCTCTACTTGTTTAGTATCTTGCCCAGCACTTCGAGATTGGAAGCTGAGGTTGACTTCTTGCCTTCGGGAGTGTAGAGCTCCTGAATGCGGTTGTCGTAAGCTTCGTAAACTTTGTGCTTCACAATTTTCATTGTTGAGTTGACCATCCCGTTTTGTTCTGTGAAGGGCTCTTCAATGATTGCGAAGCCGGAAGGAATCCATCGGTGTGGGAATTCAGATGCGTACTGTCCTCCCTTGAGATATTGGGCGAGCTCGCTTTCTATGAGCTTTGCAGCTTCGCCAGGGTCGGAGGTGTGCTCTTTGACTGCCTTCTGGTTCACTACAATTATTGCGGTGGTGTATGGCTTTTGATTGTTGTATAGAACAATCTGTTCGATGTATGGAGACTTGGCCATTATTGCCTCTTCAATTCCTTCGGGTGAGAACTTCTCGCCGTCGTCGCTGATGAGTAATGATTTGGTACGCCCCAGCACGTAGAGGAATCCGTCACTGTCGATATAGCCCATATCTTCGGTGCGCAGCCAGCCGTCAACGATGGCTTCGGCTGTTGCTTCGGGGTTTTTCCAGTAGCCCTTCATCACGTTGCCGCCACGGATAATGATTTCTCCTTTTTCGCCTGTGGGTACTTCTTTCAGGTCTTCATCCACTATCTTGATGTCCATGTGTGGGACGGGTTTGCCTGATGAACCCATTTTGTGAGCGTGAGGACTGTTGGCCGAGATGATGGGTGTTGCTTCCGACAGTCCGTAGCCCTGATACATTGGTATGCCGATGGCGTAGAAGAAGCGTTGCAGTTCGATATCCAGCAGTGCGCCGCCACCGATAAAGTATTCCATATTGCTTGCAAAGGATTGGCGCACTTTCGAGAATAATATTTTGTCGTAGAGCTTGAGCATTGGTTTTTGCCAGAACTTGCCGTTGCTGCCTTTGTTGAAGCCTTCTTTGTTGTAGTCGTAGGCCATGGCGAGGGCATGCCTGAAGAGAGAGGCGGTAAATTTGCCTTGCTTTTCAATTCCTGCTTCTATATTCTTGCGGAAATTGCTGGCCAGTGCGGGAACGCTCATTAGCAGGTGTGGATTGATTGCCTTGAGGCTCTTGGGCACGTTGCGCAGCACTTCCATGGGCGATTTGCCCATTGCCACTGAGGCTAATGAAGCACCGCATTTCATAAAGGCATAAATGCCGGCGGTGTGTCCGAAGGAGTGGTCCCACGGGAGGATTAACAGCTGACGGAAGTAGGATGGGATGCCGTTGAGGTGTTCAACTGCCTGCTCTGAGTTGCAAACGTAGTTGCCGTGCGAAAGCATGATTCCTTTGGGGTTGGCTGTGGTGCCTGATGTGTACGAGATGTTGGCAAGTGTGTCGGGTGTGACTGCTGCCATTCTCTTTTCAAGCTTTTCGGGTGTTTCTGTAAGTGCTTTTCTGCCGCTTTCTATTATTGTGTCGATTAGTATTTCGTCGTCCTGCAGATTGTCTTCGGGGTCGATGAGTATATATTGCTTCACTGTTTCGAAGGCTTTTTTCATTGGTCTTATTTTGGCTATCTGCTGGTCGGAAGCTATCACTATCGATGATTCGGAGTGATTGAGACGGAAGCCCAGGTCGTGTTCTGTTTCCAGTTTGATGGAGAGAGGCACACAGATGGCTCCCACGTGCAGTACACCGAGTTCTGCAATAATCCAGTTGTTTTTGCCCTCGGAGATAAGTGCCACACGGTCGCCCGCTTCAACTCCCAGCTCGATTAGGCCCGCTGCAAACTGTTTGGCTTTTTCCTGTACTTCTTTGTAGGTTAGGTGTGTGTAGTCAACGTCTTTGCGTGCTTCGTAAAGAAATGGGTTGCTGCCAAAATTGTCAACAGCTTCCTGCAAAAATGCGATAATTGTTCTGCTCATTTCGATGATATTTAATTAATTGTGATAAGTTTATGTTTTATAGTTGAATTGATTACGATTCCCAGTCAAGTATTCGTCTTTCGCCTGTGAGTTCCTGAATTTCGTTGATTATCTGGCTCACTTCGATTACGCCGCGATAGTTGTTTTCATCATCCCGCACGGCAAAGTATTGTATAAGTACGCGTTGTCCGCTGCGCATATTAATCCAGAAACTGGCGGAGTCTTTGTCTCCGTTTCGGAATGTTTCAACAATCTGCTCTACTACGTTTACGCTTTCCTTTGGGTGGCAGTTGTGCACATCGCGCCCGATGACGGCATTTGTGCGGTGGAAGATGCGGTGCTTGGGTGTGGAGAAGAAACGAACGGTATCGTTTTCATCTACATAGGTGATGTCAACAGGCAGATGGTTGAATACGAGTACAATCTGCTCGGCTGTTAGTTGTCCGCTTTTTAGGTCGATAAAGTCACTTGGGAGATTGTTTTCGGTTTTCATTTCTGTTTGTTCCGTTGTTCTTTGTTTGGGTGTTAT
>CAYFUQ010000089.1:0-3833 GCA_964346415.1 uncultured Proteiniphilum sp. | reverse complement strand
TTACAAACTGTTTAGCAGTTTGCGCGCATTGCGCACCTGTGCGTCGGTTGCCTGATTGCCTTTGGTGTCGAGCATAAAGGTGGATATGGCTTCTTCCAGTTTGACGAGTTTGCGCGGGTTGTTGGCATACTTCTTTCTGAGAGTTTTAATTTTCTCATAGTCCTGAACTCCTTCAATTAGCCGCTCGAAGCGGATGCTGCTGCGACCGTCGGGATAGACGAGATAGCAGTCGCCGCCTGCCCATGTGCGGAAGCGTGAGTCTTGTAGCGGCGATTTTGTCCAGCTGTTGTAGGCCCAGCGCAGATAGCCGTCATAGCTGCCTGCTGCTGTGTGCCAACCTATCCATGTGGCTTCGGCAGGTGCCGAGAAGGTGAATGTGTTGGGGAATGGTTCTGCGCAACAGGTGTAAACTGTGCTGCGTTTGCCTTCGCTGTCTCTTCTTGCTTTTACAGACTCGGGGAATTCCTGACCGAAGGCTATGCAGTAGTCATATATATCGGCTTCAATTTCCTGATGATAATTTCCTGCCAGTGAAACTTTGTAATTGGCGTCTGCCTGTTTGATTAGTTTAATGGCGTTTTGCATATCTTCCATTGCTCGTTCGTCCATGGCTATTGTGGTTTTGTCGAACCAGCCTTTTGATTTGAGATGGCGCGCGAAGTCGCGAAGGAATGGCAACCAGTATTCTGAATATGCCTCTTCGCCAGTCTCGGCTGCTACAAACTCAATGCGGTTTGTTGCCACGTTGTAGTAATCGAAAGTCATTGCCCACGGAATCATTGTGTAGCAGTTGATTTGTGAGTCAATTCCCACTTCATCAATCATAAACGAAACCCATTTGTCGAAGACATCGTAACGGTATTCCCAGCTGCCGTCGAGCTTTTTGATGCGGGTCACCATGCTGTCGAAGTGATCTTCGGTTTGTCCTGCCCACGGTTTGTGCATGATGGTTGCGGTGATTACTTTTTGTCCTGCGTTTGCAAGCATTTTCATCACGGGTTTCATATATGCAAAATGTTCTTTGCTCCACAGCTCTACGTTATGATATCGTGCCACGGCGTAGGGGTTTTGCCACAGGTCGAGGTGGTGTGACCACTGTGATGCGGCGGGCAGGGTGTTGTTGATAACTTTGAGAGAGATATTTAATGTAGTGGTTTTGCCACTTTCTGTCATGCTTAGTTGTCCGCTGTAGTTGCCAGGCTTTGCATCTGTGGGTATGGCGATGTTTACCCATACCGGTTTGGTGGTGAATGCTTCAACGGTTAGGTTGGTTGTGATGTTGTTCAGTACATCGGCAACTAGCGTAGAGTCCCACTCTGTGGGGTCGGGGCGATGACCGCAACCTCCTTTTCCGTCTTTGTTGAGCTCGTCGGTCATGACGTAGCTAACCGGATGAACGCCAAGAGCAGAAGCGGGAATTATGTTTCTGCCGCTTTTGAGCTCTGAGATGGTGAAGCTTACATCGTTAAGGTCTTTCTTGGTGTAGAGTACTGCCTGTGCATTTACGCTTTCACCAATCCATCCTTCGAGGTTGATTTTTTTGGTGTTGCCATCTTTGTTTGCCATTCCCGTGCGGTTGGGCACTGAGAGTTTGGGATAGCGTGTGTCTATGTTGCCCCATTCAAAGTAGTAGTCGCTTTTGAGCGTGCTGTTCCAAACTGCATTGCTGTCGAAGGGTTTTGAGTCCTTTAGCTCGGTATAGTCTTGTGCTACTGCCCAAAGTGGGAGTGTCAATAATAATAGGAGGTAAAGCTTTTTAATCATTGTTTATTTAGTTTTTATGAGATTCGTTTATTAGTTCTGTTTTAAAGGAAGTCAATTTCGGCGATGGCTGCCGATTTACTGTTGTTGGATATTTCAGTTGTCACAATCTTTATGAATCGTGCTTCAACTGTTTTTCCGAAACGATGGGTGCGGGGTGTGGGGTCGTTAATGAGATTGCCAAACACGAACTGCGTAGCAGTTTTCCAGTTTTCTCCATCGTTGCTGATCATGATGTCACCACGGGCTATCATGCCTTCGGGGTGAATGGTTTGGGGAGTGTATATCATTGCACTGACTGACTTTTGTGAGCCCAGGTCGATAGTTATGAAATGTGGTTCGTCACTCTCTTCCGATTGCCAGAATGTTCTGTTGTTGGCATCAAATGCATGTCCGGCTGTTCGTCTTTGCAGTTGGCTGCTTACTTCCACAAGTTTCCAATCTTTTTTGACAAGTCCCACGGTTGTTGACGCAGTGCTCCCTTTCTCTCCTTTGAGGAAGGAAACGGCTTTTATCTCCTGGTTTTCGGCAAAGAATGGTTGTGTGTACAAGTTTGACTGCTGTGTGGGTTCGCTTCCATCAAGTGTGTAGTATATTTCGTGCCCCATGTTGAGGTTGTCGCTTGCATTTTGACCACTTGGGTTCCATTTAAATTCTTCCTGTTTGGGTGCAATGGTTACCATGCCTTCCGTATTGCGGGCGAAGTCAAGCTGTGGCGGACGTGTCTTGTAATAATGTGCAGATACGTGACTGATGGCAGGATTCATGCGCCATTCCAATACTCGTACTCTTATTTTGTTGGTTGTCACTTCGGGGAAGCGCAGTATGCGCTTGTAGCCTATGTTGGTGGCTGCTGCCACTTCCACCCACTGATTGCCAATCCAGGCATCAACGGCATGCTTTTCTACTCTTTCGCTATGTGTGGCCACAGCTTCCTGTATCATTATGCGATTGATGGTTTGGGGTTCTTTTGTTGTGAGAACAATCTCTTTGTTTTTCTTTTTTAGAAACACATAGGTGTTGGGGTTATTGTCGGTAACCTTTTTTGCTCCTTTTGCCTTGGCAAAAAGATTGGTGTTGTATGTTTCGCGTATGCGCTTGCCAACTTCCTGCAATACCTCAACATCTTGTTGTGAGAACTTCCCTTCGCGGTTTGGGGGTATGTTAAGAAGAAGGGTGGAGTTGCCGCCAACTGAGCGTTCGTAGATATCAAACACATCATCTGCGCTGCGCACTTTCTGATATGTGTCGTCGCGATAGAACCAGCCTTCGCGGATAGATGTATCGGTTTCGGCTTGCTGATAGTGCAGATATTTGCCTTCATAAAGTTTCTCACGAGAACCCAGGTCCTGATTGGTGAGATCGGGAAATTGTGTTTCTGCGTGTGGGTCAAAGGGGTAGGGTATCACATTCCATTCTGTGTCGCGGGTAGCACCTGATTCGTTGCCGCACCATCTTGTGTCTTCTCTCCCAAAGATAACTGCCTTTGGGGCAAGTGTTCTGATAAGTTGCTTCCATGCGGTGTAGTTGTAGGTTTGTCCGCCTTTTCGCTTGGGGTGTGCACCGTCAAACCACACTTCGTGTATTTCTCCATATTCGGTAAGAAGTTCAAATAGCTGATTGAGGAAGTATTCGTTGTAGTCGTCAACCTCAAATTCAAACGTTGTTTTGTTTTCGAAAGGTCGCCCGGGCACTTCGCGCGGTATTGTGCGTTTTGTGTATGAGCTTAAGTTGCCATAGAGACCCTCAGGGTTTTCGATTTGGTATAAATCGGCAGGAGAGAGATAGATTCCCAGCTTAAGCCCATACTTTTTGCACGATTCGCTAAGCGATCTTAGAATATCTCCTTTTCCATCCTGAAAGTTTGTTGACATGATGCCGTGGTCGGTGTACCGGCTTTGCCAAATCACAAATCCGTCGTGATGCTTAACGGTCAGTATCACCATTTTCATTCCTGCATCTTTCATAGCGCTGCACCATTGGTCGGTGTCCAGCTCTTTCAGATCAAATACTTTCGGGTCTTCCATTCCGTCACCCCATTCCTTTTGAGTGAATGTGTTGGGTCCAAAATG
>CAYFUQ010000088.1:0-6704 GCA_964346415.1 uncultured Proteiniphilum sp. | reverse complement strand
TACGATTTTTTTATGTGTTAATCTTATTGTTAATACTGTTAAGCTATAAAAAAGTATCGTTCGTCGATTTTTTAAGTTAATATATACCAAAGGCAGTGTTAATAGCTATCTTTGCAGGTATGGAGAATGTCGGCAACTTTAAAATATGGTTTGTAATTGTTGGATTAATAATTTCTGTTGGCTGTGTATTTGCTCAGCAAAGCGATAAATCTATGCCGGGAAATATTAGCGGACGTGTTCTTTTTGCTGAAGATGAGAAGCCGCTCGAAAATGCTACTATTCAGCTGTTGCAAGGTAAGGATAGCACGGTGGTGGCAAGCACTGCTTCAAACAAGTCGGGCTATTTTCAACTTAAAGATGTGAAGCCGGAAAATTACATTCTCAAAGTGTCGTTTATAAGTTTTGCAAATTCGTTTCACAATATTAATAAGCGGAGGTTTTCAAAGAAAGAGATTTCCGTTCCTGACGTGATGCTGGAGGCAGGGGTGGAGAGTTTCGCGGAAGGTCAATGTATTGATGTTTCACAACAAGTAGAAGTAATTAGTGTGATAACAACACTGAATGTAGCAGATAAACTAAATTTATATCGTGTAAATTTAGTTTATCGTTTTTAAAATTATTATTTTTGTGGGAGATTAAATCATATTTTAAATAATAATGAAACCAACACTTTTTGTATTAGCAGCAGGTATGGGTAGCCGTTATGGCGGCCTTAAACAGTTAGATGGCGTTGGCCCAAGTGGTGAAACCATCATGGATTATTCAATTTTTGATGCCATAAAAGCAGGCTTTGGAAAACTAGTTTTTGTAATCAGAGAATCTTTTGAAGAGGAATTTCGTGAAAAGATTGCAAAGAAGTATGAGAAAATTATCCCCGTTGAGGTAGTATTTCAGGAGCTGGATGTTTTGCCCGAAGGATTTGAATTGAATCCTGAGCGTGTGAAACCCTGGGGAACCAATCACGCAGTGATGATGGGAAAAGACGTTATTAAAGAGCCTTTTGCCGTTATCAACGCTGATGACTTTTATGGTGCAGATGGTTTTCAGGTATTGTCTGACTATCTTATTAACCTCAAGGATTCTGAAAATGACTATTGCATGGTGGGTTACCGTGTTGGAAACACTTTGTCGGAAAGTGGTACAGTGGCTCGCGGTGTTTGTGAAACTGACAGTGAAGGCAATCTGACAGGTGTGGTTGAGAGAACTCAGATTATGCGCATAGACGGAGTTGTGAAGTATAAGGACGAAAATGATGAGTGGGTTGAAATTGCTGACAATACTCCTGTATCAATGAACATGTGGGGTTTTACTCCCGACTATTTTAAGCACTCTGACGATTATTTTGTGAACTTTCTGAAAGAAAATGCTGACAATCTTAAGGCGGAATTCTTTATACCACTTCTGGTTAACCATCTTATCGTTAACGGTATTTCCACAGTTAAGGTGCTCGATACCACTGCACAGTGGTTTGGTGTGACTTATGCAGACGATCGTCCGTCGGTAGTAGCCAAACTGGAGGAGCTGGTTGACGATGGTGAGTATCCGTCGCCGATGTGGTAGATATTTAGCAGATGATAATTGATATTGTTATAATACTGCTGCTGATATTGCTCAACGGCTTTTTTGCAATGTCTGAAATAGCTGTTGTGTCTGCCAAATCAACTTTGTTGGAAGCAGAGAGAAAGAAAGGCAGCATTGGGGCGGAGAGGGCTATTCGTTTGAAGTCTGAACCCGACAGCTTTTTGTCGTCGGTTCAGGTAGGAATCACCTTGATTGGTATTATTAATGGTGCATACGGAGGTGCCAAGCTGGCGGGATATTTCTCGCCATTATTAGCCAATATAGAATATGTCGCTCCTTATGCTGATTCTATTTCGCTAGCGGTAGTTATTATAACAATTACATATCTGTCAATAGTTATTGGCGAATTAGTTCCAAAGACAATAGCGATTAGCAATTCTTTAAGAATCGCAATCCTGGTGTCGAGACCAATTCATTGGGTTAGCATTATCTTTTATCCATTTGTGAGATTCCTGTCATTTTCCACCAATCTGTTCAATAAAGTTATAGGCCTGAAACCTGCCGATGATGTAGTGTCTGAAATGGAGTTGAGGGCAATGCTTAGGACTGCTTCTCTGGAGGGAGTTATTGAGAGGGAGGAGAATATTATTCATGAACAGGTCTTTTACTTTTCTGACAAGCGTGCGCGACATATGATGACCCACCGAACTGATGTGGAGTGGATAGATATTTCAAAGGATAAATCGGTACTTATAAAGGAACTCCTTGAATCGAAACACAGCAGGATACTTGCGTGCAATGGCACGATTGATGATTTTGTGGGTGTTATTGTGATGAAGGAGATGCTGCTGGAACTTTATGAGAAAGGCAATGTGGATATAAATGAACTGATTCGCACACCGTTAATTGTTCCTTCGTCTCTGAGAGCGCAAAAGCTGCTTGAGAGGTTTCGTCAGAATCATAATTTCCTCGCAGTTGTGGTGGATGAGTATGGTAGTCTCGACGGGATTGTTACTCTTCATGATATTATTGAAAATCTGGTGGGGACAATGCCTGATGAGGATGAGCAGGAGGAGCCTGATGTGTATATCAGAAATGAAAACTCGGCGCTGATAAGCGGCGATGCACCAATTGAGGTGCTTACAAACTTTATCGATGATTTTGTGATTGATTTTGAGGAGATTGATTATTCGACGGTGGCGGGATTTGTGCTTGAACATATCAATAAAATGCCACAGATTGGTGATACTTTCGATTATGAAAACATTCAATTTGAGATTGTAGATATTGACGGTAATAAAATTGATAAGATAATGGTAACTAAAAGCCATGCTTTTAATAAATAGGGCTTAGATAATAAATTATTTTTAATATTCATTGAATAAGGAGGTTACGAAGATTTTGGGGTAAATGTGATTATTTTGCACGTTGCCAATTATTAATATCATGCTTAATAGCATATTGTTAAAGTGTTAGCACTGCTTATAATTGTGTTACTTTTACACCAATTAAAAGATGAAATATCAATCTTCATGATATCCCTTTTTCTAAAACACTAATAAAACATGACAAAAGTGTATAACAAATCCGGTTTGCAGTCAAGCTTATTTGATGCAAATGTAGAGGGGGTGCAAACCGGGTTATACTTCCTAACCAATAAGAATGGGTGTGAAGTAGCTATTACAAATTATGGTGCTAAAATTGTGTCGCTGATTGTTCCGGATAAAGATGGGAAGTTGGTTGACGTAGTGTTGGGGCACCCCACAATTGAAGATTATTTCAATTCAGAAGAGCCATACTTTGGTGCTGTTTGCGGACGAACCGGAAACAGAATTGCCAACGGCAGATTTACGCTTGAAGGCAAGGAGTATAAGCTTGCGGTTAATAACGGACCAAACTCACTGCACGGTGGTATCAAAGGCTTTAACGCAGTGGTGTGGAAGGTAGTAAAAACAACTGACAACAGCATTGAGCTCAATTATCTGTCCAAAGATGGTGAGGAGGGTTATCCGGGAAATCTGGATGTGTATATTACTTACACTTTGACTGATGATAATGCTTTGGATATTACATATAAAGCTAATACGGACAAAACCACAATTCTTAATTTAACAAATCACTCTTATTTTAATTTGTCGGGTGAAGGTGACCCATATATTGGTGATCATGAATTAATACTGGAGTCTGATTTTTATCTTCCGACTGATAATACTGCTATTCCATATGGAGAGGCGGAGAAAGTGGAGGGCACACCTATGGACTTTTCGACAATGCATACGATAGGGTCCAGAATTAATGATGACTTTGAGCAGCTTCATTTTGGCAAGGGCTATGATCATACTTATATTCTGAACAGGAAAAAGGAAGATGAGTATGCTTATATTGGTAAATGCCGCTCGCCCAAAACGGGTATTGTGATGGAGATGTTTACATCTGAACCGGGAGTACAGGTATATACGGGCAACTGGATGACAGGTAATTTTGAAGCAAAGAACGGACATCGCTATCCTGAGAGATCGGCTGTGTGTTTTGAAACTCAACATTATCCCGACAGTATCAATAAGCCTGATTATCCTTCGGTTGTATTGAAACCTGAGGATACTTTTAATTCGAGAACAACTTACAAGTTTTCCATATAAAACATTTATCTAACTAAATAATTTAATTTATTAATAAAAACAAGTATGAATACTACAACTAATCAGAACGGTAGCCGAATAGTTCCAATCATTATGATGATTGCGCTTTTTGGTATGATTTCATTCGTTACCAACCTGGCGGCGCCGATGGGACAGGTGCTCAAGGAACAATTTGGTGCGTCAAACTTTCAGGGACTGCTGGGTAATGCCGCAAACTTTATTGCTTATGCAGTGATGGGAATTCCCGGAGGTATCCTTCTCAATAAAATAGGTTATAAAAAGACTGCACTTATTGCTATTGCAGTTGGTTTCGTGGGTGTATTTATCCAATATATGTCGGGTCATGCATCACATGAAACTGCATTTGGTGTTTATCTGCTTGGTGCTTTCGTAGCAGGTTTCTCAATGTGTTTGTTGAATATTGTGGTTAACCCTATGTTGAACACACTTGGCGGTGGCGGTAACAAAGGTAATCAGCTAATTCAGGTTGGAGGTTCTTTCAATTCTGTAATGGCTACCTTTACTCCTGCATTTGTGGGTATCCTGATTGGTGAAACTGCAAAAGCAAATATTAAAGACGTATTCCCTGTAATGTATATTGCAATGGGAGTTTTTGCAACCGTATTCTTTGTGTTGTGGGCAGTGAAAATCCCTGAGCCACATGCTGCAAAAACAAAAGAACCACTGAAAAACCTTATGGTTGGTGCTTTGAAGTTCAGACACTTTGTGTTGGGCGCAATTGCTATTTTTGTATATGTAGGTGTTGAAGTTGGCTCTCCCGGTGTAATGATTTACTGGTTGTCTGACACACCCGTAGGCAAGACAACTGCCGGATTTGTGGCAGGAACTTATTGGTTGCTGATGCTTGTCGGTCGTCTGCTGGGTGCATCTCTTGGTAGCAAGGTGTCGAGCAAAACTATGCTTACAGTTGCGTCAGGACTTGGTATGGCGTTGGTGTTGTCAGCTATTTTGTTTCCGACTTCTATAGAAGTTTCTATCCCAGTATTGCAACGCACAGGCGCAGGTGCTCTTTCATTTGGATTGGCACAGGTTCCGATTAATGCTATGTTTATTGTTCTGATAGGACTATGTACTTCTATTATGTGGGGTGGTATTTTCAACCTTGCCGTAGAGGGATTAGGAAAATATCTGGCAGCTGCTTCAGGTCTTTTCATGGTTCTTGTGATGGGTGGTGGAATTCTTCCTGCTATTGAGGGGTGGGTGGCTGACATTGCAGGATACCTGACAAGATAATGGGTAGTGTTTGCGGCATTGGCTTATCTATTCTCCTATGCAACTGTTGGTTCGAAAAATGTGAACAAGGATATTCCTGTTGATGAATAATTATTGTAATATCTTAATTGTAAAATAAAATGACTAAAGATCAAATATTAAAGATTTTTGAAGATAAGTTTGGTGTAGAGACGCCTGTGGTTTATACATCTCCCGGTCGTATTAATCTGATTGGTGAACATACCGACTATAACGGGAGTTTCGTATTTCCGGGGGCAGTTGACAAAGGCATGATTGCTGCAATCCGCCTTAACGGTACTGATAAAGTGCGTGCTTATGCGGCTGACCTGGATGAGCACAGTGAGTTCGGATTTAACGAAGAGGATCTTCCGCAGGAAGGCTGGGCAAAATATATCTTTGGTGTGTGTCGTGAGATTATCAAACGCGGCGGTAAAGTAGTTGGTTTTGACACTGCTTTTGCCGGAGACGTTCCGCTTGGTGCAGGTATGTCGTCATCGGCAGCACTTGAGAGTACTTTCGCTTACGGACTGAATGACATGTTGAGTCTGGGTATCGACAAGTTTGAACTTGCCAGAATTGGTCAGTCAACAGAGCACAACTACGTTGGTGTGATGTGTGGCATTATGGACCAGTTTGCTTCAATATTTGGCAAGGCAGGTCACCTGATGCGCCTTGACACTAAGAGCATGGAGTTCGACTATTTCCCGTTTGATCCGGAACCACATGGCTACAGACTTGTGTTGATAAACACAATGGTGGCTCATGAGCTGGCTTCTTCGGCTTACAATAAGCGTCGTGAATCGTGTGAGCGTGCGGCAGCAACTATTGCTAAAAAATATCCTGAGGTTGAGTTCTTAAGAGATGCTTCAATGGATATGCTGAATGAGGTGAAAGATGAAATTTCTGAGGAAGACTATATGCGTGCAGAATACGTGATTGAGGAAACTCAGCGTGTGATGGATGTTTCGGATGCATTGGAAAAGGATGACTACGAACTGGTAGGTCAGAAGATGTATGAGACTCATCACGGCATGAGCAAGCTTTATGAAGTTAGCTGCGAAGAGCTTGATTTCCTAAATGATGTTGCCAAAGAAAATAAGGTTACAGGTTCGCGTGTGATGGGTGGTGGCTTTGGTGGCTGTACCATCAATCTTGTGAAAACCGAACTTTATGATTCATTTATAGCTGATGCAAAAAGTAAATACGAGGCTAAATATGGTATAGTGCCTGAGGTTTACGATGTTGTAATCAGCGATGGTGCTCGCAAATTATAATTTATATATCATAAAG
>CAYFUQ010000087.1:0-6738 GCA_964346415.1 uncultured Proteiniphilum sp. | reverse complement strand
TGCATGGGGTTTCCTCTATTTCCTTTACAAGAAGAAAATATTTTTGAAGGTTTAGGTAAGTGTTAAATATACCATTATCCTCAATGTTTATTTTATTATGTTTGAGAATTTTTTTAAATTTGCACTTTAGGTCTGATTTCTTTTTTAAAAATGCATTTTGAATATAGGTTTCTTATGCTTTGAAAAGAAAAATAAGGAAAATCAAGACCTTAAGTGCAGTTGATTTAATTAAATAATTTAAAAACTAAGAGGATGAAACAGCAAATTGTTCGAAACTTATGGAGAGGAGCGATGCTGACGTTTGTAGCTTTATTGTGCACACTCAGTGTTTTCTCTCAAAACAATGTTACTGTAAGCGGAACGGTTATCGATGATGAAGGCTTTGAAGTCATTGGTGCAACCGTTATTGTTTCGGGTGACGCAACCAGGGGAACTATTACTGACATAGATGGCAAATACGTTTTATCTGATGTTCCGGCAGACGGCTCATTGGAGTTTAGCTATGTGGGTATGACAACCAGCGTTATTCCGGTAAATGGCAGAACTGTCATTAATCTTACAATGTCGTCAGATGCTGAGTTGTTGGATGAGGTGATAGTTGTGGGTTATGGTACCCAGAAGAAAGTGAATATGACCGGTTCGGTTGCTCAAATCGACAATAAGGTATTGGAAAGCAGGCCGATTCAGAACGTGTCATCTGCTTTGCAAGGTCAAATGGCAGGTGTTATGGTTACCTCAGGGCAGGGACGCCCGGGGCAGGATGGTGCCAGTATCAGAATTCGTGGGGTAGGTACGCTTAACAGTGCTGATCCATATATTTTGGTTGATGGTGTTGAGACCGGCACCATGAACTCAGTTGACCCTAATGATATCGAAAGTATTTCGGTATTGAAAGATGCATCTTCAGCTGCAATTTATGGTTCTAAGGCTTCTAACGGTGTTATCCTGATTACTACAAAGCGTGGTAAGTCAGGAAAACCAAGAATCTCTTACAACGGATATGCAGGTCTTCAGAGACCTACAGAGTTGATTGACCGTATGGGGTCATACAACTATGCACGCTTATATAACCAGTCTTTGGTTGAAGCTGGATATTCGGAGCGTTTCTCATCAGACGATATTCAAAAATTTAAAGATGGAACCGACCCTAATCTGCCAAATACAAATTGGTATGATGAGGCATATCAGACAGGAATCCAGCATTCGCACAACGTGAATGTGAGCGGCGGAACCGACGATGTGAAATATATGGGATCGGTAGGCTATCTGAATCAGGTTGGTATTTTGCCAAACTCTGCCAGACAGCAGTTCAACGGACGTACCAATCTGGATATGAAATTGAATTCGAGACTCAATGTGAGGCTTAACCTTGCTTATATTAAAAATGATTATGCAGACCCGGTTTCTTCTTATGCAGGTGGAAGTTCAGACCAGATAATCCGTCAGCTAAATCGTATTGCACCATGGATTGTAAATCGTTATGATGATGGCAGCTATGGCACCATTTCTGATGGTAACCCAATTGCGTGGCTTGATGCAGACCAAACTGTGTCGCGCGACAATCAAAACTTCTCGGGAACATTGTCTGCTGATTATAAGATAATGGAAGGATTAGTTGCAACTGTTACAGGTTCGTATGTGGGTAATTCACAACACTATCGTGATTTCCAGAAATACATTAAGTATAACGAAAATAAAGAGACTGAGCCTAACCACCTTGATGAGCGTCACTATAACTGGGACCGTTCTTCTGTGGATGCAATTCTTAACTGGAACAAACAGTTTGACCTGCACGGACTGAGTGCTATGGGCGGATGGCATGCAGAAAAGTATAACTACTCATATAGTAAGAGCTACAGAAGAGGATTTCCCTCAAACGACCTGACCGATATGAATGCAGGTGATGCAGCTTCACAACTAAACGAGGGCTTCACCCGCGAGTTGGGAATGTTGTCATGGTTCGGACGTGTTAATTACGATTATGCAGGTAAATATCTGTTTGAGGCAAACATTCGTTCCGATGCATCTTCACGTTTTGCAGATGGTTACAGATGGGGTTACTTCCCTTCCTTCTCCGGTGCATGGCGCCTTAGCGAAGAAGACTTCATGTCAGGCTCGAGAGATTGGCTTGATAATTTAAAAATCCGTGCATCATGGGGTCTGCTGGGAAATCAGGATGCTTTGGATGATTACTATCCATGGATGAATACATATAATCTGGACGCCAAATATCCTTTCGGAGGATCGCTTAACTCAGGTTATTATCAGAAGTCATATAAGTTGTCTACAATTTCATGGGAAAAGGCACAGACATGGGGATTGGGCTTTGATGCCACAATCAACAAGAAAGTGAACTTAACCGTTGACTACTACAACAGAAAAACTACCGGTATTATAATGGATGTTCCCGTTCCGAACGAATTTGGACTTGACGCCTACAAAGACAACGTAGGTGAGATGGTTAACAAAGGTGTTGAGGTTATGCTGGGATACAACAACAAATGGGGCGACTGGTCATTTGAAGCCACCGGTAATATCGCTTACAATATTAATGAGGTGCTTGACCTGGGCGGAGTTGATGCGATGGTTGACCCGAACAATGGAAATATACGACGTGTTGTAGGTGAGCGTTTAAATTCTTACTACGCATACAGAACTGATGGATTCTTTGCTTCAGATGTTGATGCATCAGCCTGGATGGATAAGTATGCATCACAGGCAGGTTATCCTTTTGGCAACAGACAGTTTAAGGGTGGTGATCTGATATACAGAGATGTGAACGGAGATGGATTAATCACAGCCGATGACAGAGAGCTTATCGGATCAAGAGATCCGTCAATAACTTTTGGATTGAACCTTAATGGAGGTTATAAAAACTTTGACCTGTCAATGATGTTCAACGGAGCTGCAGGTGTGTACAGACTGATTAACCAGGAGGTGACAGGATACTTCAATGGTGACGACTCGCACCCCGCATCTGTATGGTTGGATGCATGGACGCCTGACAATAAGAATGCAAAAATGCCACGCGTTGCATACTCAACAACTTCGCCGAGTTTGTCTTCAAACGTGATGTCTGATTTCTGGATTCAAAGTGCAAGTTATTTGCGAATTAAGAACTTACAGTTTGGATATACTTTCTCCAAAAATGTTTTGAAACCTGTAGGTATCGAAAGTATGCGTGTTTATTATTCAGTTGAGAACTTATATACATTCCATAATATGCTGGTTAATGTTGACCCGGAAATTCCAAGCGAACGCGCTTCAAACTTCCCGTTGACTCAAACTCACGCAATTGGTGTGAATATCAGTTTTTAATCATTTGAGGTTTTAACAATATAAGATTATAGGAAATGAGAAATTTAATATATATAACTGCAATAGCGATTTTGTTGGGGACTTCCTGTGCTGATTTTTTAGACACAATCCCACGTGACGCTTTGTCGCCAAATACAACTTGGCAAACAGAACAGGATGCAGAAAACTTTTTAGTTGGATGCTATGATGGATGGGTTAGCGATGCTGGACTTCTGTATTGGGATTGTGCATCTGACTATGGATTTAATTATCACATCCATGAGGGTTGGAAAAATATTGGGAATGGTAGTATGACCGCGAGCAATCAAGTCACAAACTACTATACTTTTGGAATGATCAGACGTTGCAATGATTTTCTCACGAACATTGAGAATGTTGAGTTTGCTGATGCCAATAAGAAGAACAATTTAATTGGACAGGTTAAAACTATCAGAGCATTCCAGTATTTTGAAAGAAACTGGCTATATGGCGGTATCCCAATTATTGAATCGTATGAAACTGCAGAAGATGCAAAAGTAGCACGTGATACTGAAGAGGCGGTTAAGAAGTTTATCTTTGATGAGCTTGATGCAGCCATACCATTGCTAAATGAAACACCTTCTGCCAGAGGATACATTGCAAAAGGTGCAGCCCTGGCTCTTAAGATGCGCTCTGCACTCTATTATGAAGACTACAAGCGTGCCAAAGATGCTGCCAAAGAAATAATGGATCTGGGGCAGTATGAACTGGATGCAAGTTATGAGAACGTATTCTCTGTTGCGGGACAAGGCTCAAAAGAGATAATTGTTTCTTATCAGCGTGATGAGAACTTATACTCACAATGGGTGATTGGAGCAATGTACAACAATGCTGATGGCGGATGGTCGTCTATAGTTCCTTCAAAAAACCTGGTAGATGCGTATGAAATGTCAAATGGATTGACAAAGGAAGAGGCAGGAAGCGGATATGACGCTGTTCATCCTTTTGCAAACAGAGACCCGCGTATGGCTATGACAATCCTTTATCCCGGTATGGACTGGGAAGGCAAGGTGCTGAACACTCTAGATGCTACTATTGGTGGTGACAAGAATCCAAACAATCCAAATGATGCCGATAATGCATCCAAGACCGGATTGACCTGGGCCAAGTATTTAGCTCCCAAGTCTCAGTATGGTAATATGTGGGATACTAACGTGTCGGTTATTGTTTTCCGTTATGCAGAAGTATTGCTGAGCTATGCGGAAGCAGAAAATGAACTGAACGGACCCTCAGCAGAGATTTACGGTTTGTTAAATCAGATTCGTAATCGTGCAGGCATGCCCGATGTGAACCAGACTAAATACAACACTAAAGAGACATTGCGTGAGTTGATTCGTCGTGAAAGAGGAGTTGAGCTTGCAGGCGAAGGTCTTCGTCGTGCTGATATTCTGAGATGGAAAGACGGTGATGGCAAAATGCTGGCTGAAACTGTTCTGAACGGACCGCTTCAACGCTTTGAGGGTACAATTGATTATAACGAAGCAGACCCGTTTAAGCGAGCTGTAATCTCGGGAGTTGGGCTGGTGGAAAACCGTGAGTTTAAGACCTTCCACAGATATTTGCCTATTCCGCAAAGTGCAAGGGATAAAAATCCAAATCTTGAACAGAATTCAGGATACTAATATTTATTTATATGTAAAAAAGCTCTGCCTTGTGCGGAGCTTTTTTTTACATTATATTCATAATGTCAGTGCGTATATGTTGTTGAGTAGGAACGAAGGAATTTAAAACAAATAGACTTGACCGTTTTCGCATTTTTTTTAACTTTGCTTTTAATTACAATTTCATAGAACACACCATAAAAAAACAAAACTCTCAATGATTAAGAAATCCTACATTGTCATTTTATCGTTACTGATATCTTTGTCATCATTGGCACAAGAATCCTTTGGTATTAAATACGGACCATACTTGCAGAACGTTGGAGAAAATGAGGCGACTGTAGTATGGGTTTCATCCGGGAATGCACTCTCGTGGGTGGAAGTTGCGCCCGACGATGATTCGCACTTTTATGCAGAAAAGCGGCCGCAATATTTTGAAACCGTTAATGGAAGAAAGCTGACGGGCACAGTTCACAAAGTAACAATAAAGGGCTTACAGAAAAATACAAAGTATAGATACAGGATTTATTCCCGCGAAGTATTGGACAACCTGAACTGGAACACTTCTTTTGGAAAGATTACTGCTACAAGTTCATATCAGCCGTTTAGTTTTACAACCCTCGACTCAGGCAAAGATGCTTTTTCGTTTGCAGTTGTAAATGATATTCATGCTGACACCACGGCACTGAAAGATCTC
This sequence comes from uncultured Proteiniphilum sp., assembly GCA_964346415.1. GTDB lineage: Bacteria > Bacteroidota > Bacteroidia > Bacteroidales > Dysgonomonadaceae > Petrimonas. The sequence goes on along the minus strand of CAYFUQ010000087.1, from coordinate 1,104 downwards.
ATCGGGCAGGTGGAAATAGAAGATAAGGATTTTATTGTTTTTAATGGTGATATGGTTAGTTTCCTAAATTCGGAAACTATGATGTTTGATGGCTTTTTAAATAAATCGGTTGAGCTGTTCGCTGCCAATACTCCCTTTGTGTATGCACGTGGCAATCATGAAACACGAGGCCCTTTCTCAACACAATTTATGAATTATTTTCCCACTTCCACAGGCAAGCCTTACTTTACATTCAGGCATGGATCTGCCTGTTTTATTGTGCTGGACAGCGGTGAAGACAAGCCCGATACGGATATAGAATATGGTGGCCTGTCTGCATTTGATGAGTATAGAGAAAAACAGGCTCAATGGCTTCAGGAGGTGGTAGACAGTGATGAGTTTAGACAGGCACCGATTAAAGTAGTTGTAATGCATATTCCGCCGTTCACTTCTTCTTGGCATGGAGTGAAGCAGGTGGAGAAACTTTTTATTCCAATACTTAACGAGGCCGGAATAGACTTGATGTTAAGTGGTCACACTCATAAATATATGTTTATTGACAAAGGTGCCAAAGGTAACAACTTCCCGTTGATCGTAAATGGTAACAGAGATATAATGGATATCAACATTGATGGCAAAACTATTGATGTGGTCATTAAGAACAGGAAAGGGAAAGAGATTCATAAATTTAAATTCTGAAAAATAGTAATATGAAATCAAAAGCAATAGTTACTTCTTTATCGCTAGCCTCAGTTTTGGGCTTGACGGCGCAAGAGAAACCCAATGTAGTATTTATTATTGCTGACGACTTGGGTTATGGCGATTTGAGTTGCTTTGGGCAGAAGAAGTTTGAGACGCCCAATATAGACCGTCTTGCTCTTAATGGGATGCGTCTGACTAATACATATTCGGGCACCACGGTCAGTGCTCCTTCGCGTGCAAGTCTGATGACGGGCTTCCACACCGGTCACACTCCCATCAGGGGTAATAAGGAACTTGAGCCCGAAGGACAATTCCCACTTCCGAAGGAAACCTACACTATATTTGATATGTTTAAGTCGGCAGGATACATCACCGGCGCATTTGGCAAGTGGGGACTGGGGCAGCCCGGCTCTGTGGGAGATC
>CAYFUQ010000086.1:0-6898 GCA_964346415.1 uncultured Proteiniphilum sp. | reverse complement strand
ATAATTACAAATATGAATCGGCAAAATTTGATTTTTGTCGGTTAGTAGTGATTTTAAATATTTAATTTTGCTGTTTGTTGTTTTGGTTTTTTCAAGCTCCTGCAACAACAGTAATACTAGAATAACTTGGGCTGCAGCTATGGCTTTTAGAGCACGTGTTGCTCTGTTTATCGGAACCTGGGGGCAGAATCATAATCATAGAAATGATTTTTCTGAATTATTGAAGCTTGCTAAAAACTCCGCCTTTGAAGTTATAAACTCACCAGATAATTATGAATTATATAAAATAGAAGGTAATCCTCATGATTCTTATCGTAAGTTGTTTTTAGAGGATGGTGATAATTCTTCTGAGAGTATTTTAGATCGCAAGTACGGAAAGGATGTAGGATCAGGGACTACACATCCTATTTCTGATGATGCAAGTGCAGGCTACCTAGGTGGAGCAACGAAAAAATTTGCCGATATGTTTTTAGATTTGAATGGGTTACCGATAACTCATTCAGAAACAATATTTGAAGGATACGGTACTGTTGAGTCTGAATTTAAAAATAGGGATCCTAGAATGACGGCTACCTTGCAAGTTCCGGGTAGAAAATATATTTATGCTTCCACTCATGGTAAATATGAAGAGGCACCTATAAGTTTTAGGGGAATAAGTTCTACCAAAACAGGATATCGAGTATGGAAGTATATCAGTGAGTTGCCCGGTATTTTCCATGGATTGGCCTATTTCGATGCTAAGCTACTTCGTTTTGCTGAGGTCTTATTAATTTATGCAGAAGCAACCTTTGAGTTAGATGGGAAAATAAGTGATACTGACTTAGACATCTCTATAAACAAAATACGATCTAGAGTAGATATGCCTAAACTAACAAACTCATTTGTTAATGAATTTGGTTTGGATATGAGAGAAGAGATTAGGAGAGAGAACGATTGAGTTATCTTTTGAATCAACGAGATATGATGACATAAGAAGATGGAAGACAGCCGAAGTAGAACTTCAAAAACCTTTGAAGGGTGTTTATTTCACTACATATGCAGAATACAATGAAGATATTAATCCAAGCTTAGATTCTGATGGTTTTGTATTAGTTGAAAGTGATAGAAGGTTTTCCTCTCCAAAAGATTATTTAGCTCCGCTTCCTACAAAACAGATAATTATGAGTAATGGCGTGTTAATTCAAAATCCTGGCTGGAGTTATTGAAATAAAAAGATATAAATAAGACATGCAGAAATTTTTCACTAAAATAATACTATTGATAGGTTTTGTTTCTTTTGTGCAAATTAATACGTTTGCACAAGAGACTGCGAAGTGGATCTCTACAGAGTCTCCAGATAGAGATAAAACAAATACTTGGATAGCTTTTCGCAAAGACTTTATAATTGATGAAGTCCCAGCTAAAGCCATAACTCATATTGCAGTAGATTCCAAATATTGGTTGTGGGTTAACGGAGAGCTAGTTGTTTTTGAAGGAGGGCTTAAGCGAGGACCTAATCCAAATGATACATATTATGACGAGCTTGATTTATCTCCTTTCTTGATAGAAGGAGATAATAAAATAGCTGTATTAGTTTGGTTTTTTGGTAAGGATGGCTTTTCTCACATTAACAGTGGAAGATCTGGTCTCTATTTTGACATGAACTTAGGTTCAACTAAGATAGTCAGCAATGAAAAGTGGTTATCCCGTGTTCATCCAGCATACAAAACGGCTTTAGGTGAAAGTCCTAACTTTAGACTGCCCGAATCTAATATTCGATTTGAAGCTTATAATGATATTATAGATTGGCAAGAAAGCAATGAGTTAAAATCATTATTAGGATTTACTAATTCTCTAGAACTTGCAGAAAAGGGAGGTGCTCCCTGGAATAAGCTAGTCAAACGTAATATTCCCTTTTGGAAGGATTTTGGAATTAAACGTATAAATTATTCGTTACGACTAGAAGGGGATACTGTCGATACTTTAATTTATCATTTTCCATATAATCTTCAAATGACACCTATTTTAGAATTGAGTTCGAAAAGTCCAGAAGAGGTAATTGATATCTATACTGATAACACTTATGCTGGAGGTGATGTTAATTTAAGAGCTCAATATGCCACTAAGACTGGTTATCAGTATTATGAATCCTTAGGTTGGCTGAGTGGGCACAAACTATATGTGGTATGCCCCAAAAATGTCGAATTAAAAAATGTTTATTATAGAGAAACAGGATACAATTCGGATCCTATTGGTAGTTTTAGTTGTGATGACAATTTTGTCATGAATTTCTGGGATAAAGCCTTGCGTACTCTTTATGTCAATATGAGAGATACCTTCTTTGACTGCCCTGAACGTGAGCGAGCTCAATGGTGGGGAGATGTTGTACTGTTAATGGCGGAGTCTTTTTATACTTTTTCAAATACAACACATGACTTAATGAAGAAAGCTATTTACGAGTTAGTAAATTGGCAGCGTGATAACGGAGAATTGTTTTCACCTATACCAGCAGGAAATTATAATACAGAACTGCCTGGTCAAATGTTAGCTAGCATAGGTGAGTATGGTTTTTGGAATTATTATCTAAACACTGGAGACCTAACCACACTTAAGTATGTTTATCCTCATGTTAAAAAATATCTTGATGTTTGGGAGCTTGATGAAAAAGGTTTGACAAAGTTTCGATCAGGAGATTGGACATGGGGTGATTGGGGTGACAATAAGGATATCCGTCTTATCTTCGCTGGTTGGCATTATATAGCTTTAAAGACAGCTGTTAAAATGGCGGAAGAAATAGGAGAAGTACAAGATGTTGGTCATTATCAAGAGCAAATTGGATCTATCTACAAGGCTTTTAACTCATGCTGGACGGGAGAATATTACAAGCACCCAGATTATAACTTAGAGATTGATGATAGAGTTCAGGCGCTTGCTGTATTATCAGGGATAGCAGACTCTGCGAAATATGAAGCCATCTATAAGGTTTTGCAAAACGAGTTTCATTCAAGTCCTTATATGGAGAAATATGTTATGGAAGCACTTTTTAAGATGGGATATGGTGAATATGGATTGAGCAGAATGAAGGAAAGGTTTGCTTCTATGGTCGAAAACACTGAATACACAACTCTATTTGAGGGTTGGGAAATTGGAGATGAGGGATTTGGAGGAGGAACCGTGAATCATGCTTGGAGTGGCGGTCCTTTGATAGTGATAGCTCAATACATATGCGGTATAATGCCATCAAAGCCAGGGTATTCAGAATTTATAATTGCACCTGACATAAGACATTTTAATCGTTGTAGTATAGATGTGCCATCAATAAAAGGTATAATACATTCTTCTTTTGTTAAAAATACCAATGGAGTTTATTTTAAGATTAGTGTGCCTTCAGAAACATTAGCAGAATTTAGAATTCCAGAACAGTGTAAGTCTTTAGATCTATATATAAATGGTGAAAAATACTCGCTAAGCATAGGTGAAAGTAATGTTTTACTAGAACCAGGTGATTATAAAGTTCAATTCAAACAATATTAAAAACAACAAAAAATGATAATCAATAAACAATATATAATGACTTTAGCTAATACTTTATTGTTTCTATTCTTAGTGTTTTCCTGTTCTGATGAGAGCTTCAATGATAAGCCAATAATTGATTATGGGGATAACGATAATATAAATATAGTCCCACTTCCTCAGTTTGTTAGTTATAGAGACGGGGTTTCTGAATTTAATGCAACTTTATCTGTTAGGTACTCAAAAGAGTTTGAACAAGAGTTTGAAAACTTTAAGGATATAATGTTAGCTGATCATAATATAAAGCTCACCAAGACTGATATAGAAGCTGATATTAATTTTGAAAAAGTAGATGTCTTATTGGGCAAGCATAGTGATGAATACACAATAGAGGTGTCCGCAAACAAGATTACTGTTAAAGCAAAGAACACTAAAGGTGTCTTTTACTCAATGCAAACAATACGCCAGTTGTTTAATGAATCGTCAGGTGGTTTTAAAGTACACAATCTCTTAATATCTGACTATCCTAGTAATGAGTGGAGAGGTGTAATGCTTGATGAAGCGCGATATTTTAAGGGGAAAAATTCTGTGAAAAAGATTCTTTATGAGATGTCACGATTAAAAATGAATAAATTTCATTGGCATTTAACTGATGATCAAGGGTGGAGAATTGAAATTAAAAAATACCCAAAACTGATTGAAGTTGGATCTAAAAGGGATTCGACTCAAATTAATAGTGGGCCAGATTGGTCATGGGTTCACAATGAATGGGATGGTATACCTCATGAAGGTCATTATTCTCAGGCTGAGATTAAAGAAATAATTAATTATGCTGCTAATTTACACATCGAAATAATTCCTGAAATTGAAATTCTTACGCATTCACAAGCTGCTATTGCTTCTTATCCATGGCTAGGTACAACAGGAAAGCAAGTTGAAGTAGCTTTTAACCTTGGAGTCATGCATGAGGTCTTAAATATTGGGGATAATCGTGTTATTGAGTTTGTCCATGATGTACTTGAAGAAGTTTCAGTTCTTTTTCCATCCGAGTATATACACGTTGGCGGAGATGAATTGATGGGACCTAATTGGCAACAGTCTAAAGACATTCAAAGCTTAAAAGCTGACTTAGGATTAAGTACAGATCCTGAGTTACAGTTGTGGTATTTTAATCAGATATCTCATTTTTTGCATTCTAAAGGTAAGAAGATGATTGCTTGGAGTGACTTTATAGGCAAACATAACGTACATTCAAAGCAAGAAGTTGATCTTGCTGAAGGAACTATTGCTCAATTTTGGCAGGGTGATATCAATGATTTGAATCATTGTTTGAGGAACGGATTAGAAGTCATTCAGTCACATACTGATTTTTCATACTTTAATGCATGGATGCCAGATGCCTATCAAACAGATATAATCCCCGAAGGTGTGATACCAAACTTTAAAAATCAGATTGTGGGGTTTGAAGCTTGCTGTTGGAGTGAGTTTGATCCAACTGTTGAATCAACAGAAGACCATATTTTTCCACGAATTGCCGCCTATGCGGAATCTGCTTGGTTAAGCCCTGACAAAAAAGACTATAAGAACTTTTTGTCTCGTTTAAATCCACTGTATTAAATCTGGAGAGCTATAGGAATTAATGTTGGAGGAACTGAAGAATCCAGTGGAAATTAAAGTGTTTTTAATATAAACTTTCTCTAGAATGTTGAATTTTTTAAATGTAGACTATGATTTTAAAATATAGAATTATTTTATTTGTTTCTTTATTCGGCTTGTTTGCAAACCTTCATGCTGAAATATCTTTAATTCCTTATCCAAAATATATATCCGAATTAGGGGATAAAGTTATTGTGCCTCAAAACTTACGTTTATCTTACGATGAGGCTTTTAAAGACGAGCTAGAGTATCTAGAAGGTATCTTAATTGAAGAGCATAACTTCAAACTTGAACACGATGACTCTTCTTGTGTTGATTTAAAACTTGTGAAAAATAGAACATGTAAGCCTGATGGGTATACTCTTTCTGTTTCCTCCTCAGAGATAATTCTACAAGCAAGTGATAATGGGGGAATGCTTTATGCTGTTCAAACATTAAGACAATTGTTAGAGAAAGATAGTGAGGATGCGTTAGAGGTTCCTATAGTCGAAATAATAGACTATCCTGAATTCGAATGGCGTGCTTTTATGCTGGATGAAGCCAGAAATTTCCAAGGTATTGATGTTGTTAAGAATCTTTTAGATGAAATGTCCATACTGAAAATGAATGTATTTCATTGGCACCTAACAGATGATCAAGGCTGGCGTATTGAAATCAAAGAATACCCTTTACTAACTGAAATAGGAGGGAGACGGGATTCAACACAGCTTTATTGGTATGATAGTAACATTTATGACACTATACCTTCAGAGGGATATTACACACAGGAGCAGATTAAAGACATTGTAGAATATGCTAAGAAACGTAATATAATGATAGTTCCTGAGATAGATATGCCTGGACATATGTCAGCTGCAATTGCTGCTTATCCATGGTTAGGCACTAACAAGGATTCGATCACTGTTCCATGTAGTTATGGTGTTAAGCACAATGTCTTAGATGTCTCAAGTCCTCTTGTTATTGGGTTCGTCAATGATGTTATAGATGAGTTAATGGAATTATTTCCAGGTAGTGTTTTTCATATTGGTGGTGACGAAGTACGACCCGATCACTGGTCTACTTCGTCTAACATAAAAGAGTATATGAAGTCAAACCGTATTGAGTCTTTTGCAGCTTTACATTTAGATTTTATTAAAAGAGTATCCTCAAGTGTTTCTTCAAGAGATAGAAGAATGATGGGATGGAATGATATTACAGGGGATAAGCTTCATCATTTTCAACATAGTGTGGAGCTTAATGATGATGTTAAACTACCAGGAAATACTATTATTCAGTTTTGGTTGGGTGATAATTCATTAATTCAAAAGGCTGCACAGTCTGGCTATGATATAGTGAATGCCTTTAATGAGTATACTTATTTAAACTATAATCATGATAAAATCACACCTGGAAAGGAGTATGGATTTGCACCTATACCTCTAGAAAAAGCATATGACTTTTTACCTATACCAGACGACTTTCCAGAAGATCTAAAAGAAAAAATAATAGGACTAAGTTGCCAGATGTGGGGTGAGTGGACTCCAACCGTTCTTGATATAAATAATATGGTATTTCCTTATATAGCTGCACATGCAGAAACAGGATGGACAAAACCGTGTCAAAAATCATTTGATCGGTTTTTAACTTCCCTAGGATACTTCAATAAGAGGTGGTTAAGCAAAGGATATGTAATTGAATAATCTTAAAATGAATAAATATCACTACTGACCGACTAAAGTTTGGAGATAAAAAATAAAGAAAGGCTACTCCC
>CAYFUQ010000085.1:0-7695 GCA_964346415.1 uncultured Proteiniphilum sp. | reverse complement strand
AATAGACTTAAAAGAAAGGCTGCCCCAAAATCTATTTTGAGACAGCCTCTTTCTTAAATAAATTTATATCTCTCAATTAGCAGTCATGCATACAGTTAGGCTGTGTTACCACTTCGAAGAAGTCGTTTCCTTTATCGTCCACCAAAATGAAAGCTGGGAAGTCTTCAACTTCAATTTTCCAGATTGCCTCCATACCCAATTCGGGATACTCAAGGCATTCAAGACTCTTAATGCTCTCCTGGGCTAGAATAGCTGCAGGACCACCAATACTGCCAAGGTAGAAACCTCCATACTTTTGGCAGGCATCTGTAACCTGTTGACTACGATTGCCTTTTGCCAACATAATCAAGCTACCGCCGTGCGATTGGAACAAATCCACATACGAGTCCATACGTCCTGCAGTAGTGGGCCCCATAGATCCCGATGCATACCCTTCGGGAGTTTTGGCAGGACCTGCATAGTAAATTGGATGATCTTTAATATACTGAGGAAGACCTTCTCCGCTATCAATACGCTCTTTCAGCTTAGCATGTGCAATGTCTCGTCCTACTATAATCGTACCGTTGAGTGACAAACGAGTTGAAACCGGATATTTAGAAAGCTCTGCACGGATTTCATCCATCGGGCGATTAAGATCGATTCTCACTCCTCCACCCTCGCCTGCTTCACGCATTTCTTCAGGAATCAATCTGGTGGGATTATCTTCCATTTTTTCAATCCAGATACCTTCTTTGTTTATTTTTGCTTTAATATTTCTGTCTGCCGAGCAAGACACACCCATACCTACAGGTACTGAAGCTCCGTGGCGTGATAGTCTGACAACACGTATATCGTGTGCAAAGTACTTACCTCCAAATTGAGCACCCAATCCAAGCTCTTCAGAAGCTTTCTTCAGATAGTCTTCCAGCTCTATGTCACGAAAAGCCTGTCCCAGCTCATTGCCTTCTGTGGGCAGGTTGTCATAATATTTTGTTGATGCCAGTTTCACTGTCTTCAGATTTGTCTCAACAGATGTTCCGCCGATAACAAAAGCCAGGTGATAGGGAGGACATGCGGCTGTTCCAAGAGATTTCATCTTTTCAACCAGAAAATCTTCCAGTTTGCCCGGAGATAAAAGAGCTTTTGTTTCCTGATAAAGGAAAGTTTTATTTGCCGAGCCACCTCCTTTTGCAACGCAAAGGAAGTTATATTCATCTCCCTGAACTGCATAAAGGTCTATCTGAGCAGGAAGGTTAGTGCCGGTATTTACCTCATCATACATATTAAGAGCTGCATTCTGTGAGTAACGAAGATTCTCTTTTGTATAGGTGTTGTAAACGCCCTTTGATAGTGCTTCTTCATCATTGCCGTCTGTCCATACACGTTGCCCCTTCTTACCCATAATAATTGCAGTTCCGGTATCCTGGCAGAAAGGAAGAATTCCTTTTGCAGATATCTCTGAATTTCTCAGGAATGTGAGTGCCACAAACTTGTCATTGTCACTTGACTCAGGATCAGTCAGTATTTGTGCTACCTGTTCCTGATGTTCGGGACGAAGCAAAAAGTTCACATCACGAAATGCAGTTTCAGCCATAAGAGTTATACCCTCTTGCGACACCTTCAGAATTTCTTTTCCTTCGAATTCGGTGGTCGAAACATGTTCTTTAGTCAAGAGATAATATTCCGTTTTGTCTTCCGACAATGGAAATGGGTCTTGATACTTGAATGGTTTTGTTGCCATAAATAATTATTGTTTTTATTTACTGTTAATCAGATTACAAAGTTACAAAATAAAATAAACAATGTCTATGACTATATTACATTATTCGCCTATTAATGGTTTGTTTGCGTGAAATGTAGTTACTTTGCATTTCAATAAATTTATAACAGACATGAGACTCTCGGAGTTGCAGACAGGCGACACAGCATATATTCTAAAGGTAAATGGCTCCGGTGCATTTCGCAAACGAATATTAGAGATGGGATTTGTCAGAGGGCAGGAAGTAAAGTCAATACTAAATGCACCCTTAAAAGACCCTATCAAATATGGTATAATGGACTACGAAGTGTCATTGCGAAGAAGTGAAGCGGTCTTAATTGAAATTTCCATACTAAAAGAAGAGACCCTAAATATATACAATGCTAAAAGTGAAGACTCTGACAGCATTGATATTGAGTCAGAAAAAGAGTACTACTCTCCCGCCGACAATATATTAAAATACAAATCAACTGATTCCAGGACAATTCGTGTAGCGTTGGTAGGCAACCCAAATGCAGGTAAGACTTCTATTTTTAATCTGGCTTCAGGTGCACATGAACATGTGGGCAACTACGGTGGAGTGACAGTTGATGCAAAAGAGGCAACTCTTAAACATGATGGTTATACTTTCAAGCTGATAGATTTGCCGGGCACCTATTCTTTATCTGCCTATTCGCCGGAAGAACTTTACGTCAGAAAATTCGTATTTGAGGAGAAACCGGATGTTATCGTCAATGTTGTTGCGGCATCGGCACTGGAACGTAATCTCTATCTCACAACAGAGTTAATACAGTTGGAGAGACCAATGGTTATTGCTCTTAATATGTATGATGAGCTTGAAAAGAGCGGAAGAGAATTTGACCATGAGTCACTTTCTGAAATGTTGGGAATTCCCATAATTCCAACAATCGGAAAAAAGGGATTTGGAATTCCCGCATTACTTGAAAGTATCATAGAGACTTACGAAGCTAATGAAACGATAAAAAATATCAAGATACCGTACGGGAGAGTTTTAGAGAAATCTATTTCTGTAATGCAAAGAGATCTTCCTGAAACTGACATTGAGAAACTTTCATTGAAAATGCCGTTGCGCTACACTTGCATAAAACTTCTTGAAGGAGACAAGGACATTGAGCGGGAGATCCTGAAGCTGGAGAAGGGCAAGCAATACATTGCACGTCGCAATAAAGAGCAGGAGTATATAACAAGGTTACTTAAAGAAGATGCTGAGTCATCGTTCGTTAATGCCAGATATGGTTTTATTGCTGGAGCACTGAAAGAAACTTTTGAAGACAAGGAACAAAAATATGAGACTACCGAACTTCTTGATGCGATTTTGACCAATAAGTATTTTGGGCTTCCACTGTTCTTTGTGTTTTTGTGGATAATGTTTGAAGCTACATTCCGCCTGGGCGAATATCCTATGGATTGGATTGAAGCTCTCGTTGGATATATTGGCAACTCAATTCGCTCTATGATGGCAGAGGGTCCGTTAAAAGATTTGATTGTTGACGGTATAGTAAACGGAGTGGGCGGCGTGATAGTATTCCTGCCAAATATAGTTATCCTGTATGCTTTTATATCCTTCATGGAGGATTCGGGCTATATGGCTCGAGCTGCATTTATAATGGACAAGCTGATGCACAATATAGGTCTGCATGGCAAGTCATTCATACCTCTTATTATGGGTTTTGGGTGCAACGTGCCTGCTATAATGTCAACCCGAATGATAGAGAGTCGCAATAGCAGAATGATTACGATGCTGATTATCCCCTTTATGTCGTGTAGTGCCCGTCTGCCTGTCTATATCTTGTTTGTAAGTGCTTTCTTCGCGAAGCATGGTAGTTTTATTATGCTGGGATTATATGCAGTGGGAATTTTAATCGCAATTTTAACTGCATTGCTGCTGCGTAAAAACTTCTTCTCCGAAGAGGATACTCCCTTCGTGATGGAGCTACCACCCTATCGTATGCCCACATTTCACTCGGTAATGATTCATATGTGGGAGCGTTCTAAAATGTATTTGCTAAAAATGGGTGGTCCCATTTTGATTGCTTCTATTGTAATATGGTTTCTTGGATATTTTCCACAAAACAAAGAGCGTGACGCAATGTATGATATGCAAATTGCCACAGTGGAACAATCTTCCATGGCAGTTGATGAAATAGACAGTGCCATTGCAGAACTATCTTATCTTAAACACAATGAGCATCAGGAGAACTCGTACATTGGCAAAGTTGGTAAATTTATTGAACCCGTTATGCGTCCCCTGGGTTTTGATTGGAAAATATCGGTGAGTTTACTTTCGGGGATGTCAGCCAAGGAGATCGTCATAAGCACAATGGGGGTATTATATGCGGGAGACAGCGAGAACCAACAGTCGTTAAAGACTCGTCTTATGGCAGAAAAACATCCAAATGGTGAACCTGTGTTTACACCGCTTGTGGTTGTGGGGTTCCTTCTTTTCATATTGATTTATTTCCCGTGTGTTGCTACAATTGTTGCTATCAAGGAAGAGTCACACTCGTGGAAATGGGCAATGTTTAGTGTATTTTATACTACGGGCGTCGCATGGCTGGTGTCATTCCTTGTGTTTCAAATCGGCAGCTTGTTTTAAAAAAACTGTACTGAATTATTAAACTTTTCTGTTTTACAGCTGTTTTTATCTTATGGACTATCAACTAATTGCTGTTATTATAATAGGTGTCATAGTGACCGGTAAAATATTACTGGGAGTATATCTCTTTTTCTTCACAAAAAAGGAAACAGGATTTTGCGGCAGCTGTGATGCTTGTAAGTTTAACCCCAATCGACAAACAACTATAAACAGCCAATAGCCCTCCACAGTGAGCACAACAGGCAACTGAACAACACAAATGTTAATACAGAGTTCGCTGAAGGAAAACAAAATCAAACTAGTCATAGATTTATATCTTAATTGTTTTGCTAATTGACTGAAACATTGTATCTTTGCATTCCGATTATTAAAATTTATCACTTAACAGTTTGAGTAGTAGCTTTTTATTTGCCATTTAGTCCCTTAGCCAGACAAAACGGGAGGTGAAATTCAAACTAAATTTTATTAAACGATTTAAAACAAAAAAATAAAGTGAACACTTTAAGTTATAAAACCATTTCCGCTAATAGCGAAACAGTACAAAAGGAATGGGTTTTGGTTGATGCAACCGGACAATCGTTGGGAAGAATCAGTTCCAAAGTAGCAAAAATATTGAGAGGCAAGCACAAAGCGAGCTTTACCCCTCACGTAGATTGTGGTGACAATGTTATCATCATCAATGCTGACAAGGTTGAACTTACCGGCAACAAATGGACAGATAGAAAATACTATCGTTACTCAGGTTATCCCGGAGGACAAAAAGTAACTACACCTGCTGAGCTGATGGACAAAGATCCGGACAGACTATTCCGTAGGGTAATTAAAGGCATGCTTCCTAAAAATATTTTAGGAGACGCAATCCTTAAGAATCTCTATGTTTATGCAGGAAACGAACATCCTCACCAAGCACAACAACCAAAACAAATAGACATTAATACTTTCAAATAACAAGATGGACCAAATAAATTCAATCGGAAGACGCAAGGCTGCGGTTGCTCGTCTCTATATGAGCGAAGGCAGTGGCAAGATTACAATCAACAAACGCGAACTCGAAAATTATTTCCCCTCTTCCATTCTACAATTTATCGTTAAACAACCACTAAACAAAATTGAGGTTGCTGACAAATACGATATCAAAATCAATTTGAATGGCGGTGGTACTAAAGGACAAGCTGAAGCTGTAAGACTGGCAATTGCCCGTGCATTAGTGAAAGTTGATCCGGAAAACAAACCCGCACTTAAAGAAGAAGGATTCCTAACACGCGACCCACGTATCGTAGAGCGTAAGAAACCAGGACAACCCGGTGCAAGAAGGAAATTCCAATTCTCAAAACGTTAATTTTACAAGGAATAATTTTAAGGGATTTACTGTCATCAGTAAGTCCCCCAAAATATATCTGATGCAGTTCAGCGTAATTGCATAAGTAAACGTTTAGTATCTAAATTATAGGGATGTTGCTCTTCGCGACCTACCTTATAATTCGGTTTTAAAGCAAAAGAATGTAAACGAATTAAATTTAAAAAACAAAATGGCAAAATTAGAATTTGACCAACTACTGGAGGCCGGTGCACACTTTGGGCACTTAAGAAGAAAATGGAATCCGGAAATGGCTCCTTACATTTTCATGGAGCGTAATGGTATTCACATTATCGACCTTCACAAGACAATAGCAAAAGCTGAAGAAGCCGGAGCTGCACTAAGACAAATGGCTAAATCAGGCAAAAAAGTACTGTTTGTAGCCACAAAAAAACAAGCAAAAGAGGTTATCGAAGACAAAGCTAAAAGCATGAATATGCCATATGTTGTGGAGAGATGGCCGGGTGGTATGCTTACTAACTTCCCTACAATCCGTAAGGCAGTTAAAAAAATGAGCACTATCGATAAGATGATAAAAGACGGAACGTTTGACACACTATCAAAGCGTGAAAAGCTTCAGATAACACGTCAACGTGCCAAACTGGAAAAAATGCTTGGTTCAATCCAGGATTTGACCAGATTGCCCTCAGCAATTTTTGTTGTTGATATAATGAAAGAACATATTGCTGTGAAAGAAGCAAACAAATTGGGAATACCGGTATTTGGTATAGTTGATACTAACTCTGACCCAACAGACATTGACTTCGTAATTCCGGCAAATGACGACGCTACAAAAGTTATCGAGTTAATCCTTGACTATCTTCACGATGAGATTAAAGAAGGATTGGAAGAGAGAAAGATTGAGAAGGCTGATGCAAACGCCGCTGAAGATATTGAAGAAGGTGCAGCACCACGCAGAGAAAGAAAAACAAGAGTAGCAAAGAAAGAGCGTGTTAAAAAAGAAGACAAAGATGCAATCAACGCATCAGTTGTGAGCAAATACGCTAAAGACGAAGAAATAGAAGAATAATAAACTTTTTAAACAGAAAGGATAAAAATGGCAGTTACAATGGCAGATATCCAGAAACTACGCAAAATGACCGGCGCAGGAATGATGGATTGCAAAAATGCACTTAATGAAGCAAACGGAGACTTTGACAAGGCTGTTGAAATAATTCGCAAAAAAGGACAGGCAGTAGCCGCTAAGCGCGAAGACAGAGAAGCGAGCGAAGGTTGCGTACTTGCTAAAACTGAAGGTAACTACGCTGCAGTTGTTGCTTTGAATTGTGAGACTGACTTTGTTGCAAAGAACGATGAGTTTATTGCTCTAACGCAACAAATTCTGGATGCAGCAGTTGAACATAAACCAGAGACTAAAGAAGCACTATTGGAAGTATCTATTGATGGAAGAACAATTGGTCAGCTGATTTTAGATAAAGTTGGAGCAACAGGTGAAAAAATGGAATTGGGAGATTTCCAATACATCAATGCACCTAGCGTAATTTCTTATATACATATGGGAAATAAGCTTGCAACAGTTGTTGGATTCAACAAAGAGGTAACTGAAGAGGTAGCAAAAGACGTTGCTATGCAAGTTGCAGCGATGAACCCCATCTCAGTTACTCCTGACACTATTCCCGCTGAAGTTAAAGAGCAGGAAATGTCAATTGCACGCGATAAAGCTCGTGAGCAAGGTAAACCGGAGAATCTGCTTGACAGAATTGCTGAGGGTTCACTGAACAAATTCTATAAAGAAGTTACTTTGTTGCAACAAGACTATGTTAAAGACAACAAGATGACTATCGATCAGTTCTTGAAACAAAATGACAAAGAATTGACAGTTACAGAATTCAAACGTGTATCGCTGAACGCTTAATTAAGTATCGCGAGTACAGATATAAAAAACGCCCGGTCGAAAGACTCGGGCGTTTTTTGTTAGTTACTAAAAGGATAACTATATATTTTTTAATCTGTCGATTACAC